>DASYKU010000138.1 GCA_035995165.1 Mycobacteriales bacterium | reverse complement strand
GGGGCGCGGTACGCCGACGCGCGGGCGATGCATCAGCGGAACGAGTCGATGTCGGCGCACAACGGGGACGTCGAGGACCTCGTGCAGCGGGAGTCGCTCGGCGTCGGCGTGCGGGCGCTGGTCGGGTCGTCCTGGGGGTTCGTCGCGGTGCCGGACCCGACCGACTCCGAGGCCCGGCGGGCCGGCGAGCAGGCCGCGGCGGTGGCCCGGGCGTCCGCGCTGGTGCCGGGTCCGGACGTGGCCCTGGTGCCGATCGAGGTCCGGCAGGACAGCTGGGCCAGCCCGTGCGAGGAGGACCCGCTCGGGGTCCCGCTGGGCGAGAAGGGCGACCTGGTCGCGGGCGTCACCGCGACCATGCGCTCGGCCGGGGTGCAGCTGGCCGAGGCCAGCTACCAGATCTGGGACACCGCGAAGTGGTTCGTCTCCAGCGAGGGCTCGCGCATCGACCAGCGGATCCGGGAGTGCGGCGCGGCGATGAGCGCGACCGCGATCGGCGACGGCGAGACCCAGCGCCGGTCCTACCCGGGCATCCGCGGGCAGTACGGCACCCGCGGCTGGGAGCTGGTGCGCGAGCTCGACCTGCCCGGCCAGGCCGAGCGGATCGCCACCGAGGCCCAGGCGCTGCTGTCCGCGCCGGTCTGCCCGGCCGGCGAGACCACGCTCATCCTCGGCAGCGAGCAGATGGCGCTGCAGATCCACGAGTCGGTCGGGCATGCGACCGAGCTGGACCGGATCCTCGGCTGGGAGGCCGCGTACGCGGGGACGTCCTGGCTCGACCTGGCCCAGCTGGGGTCGCTGCGGTTCGGCTCGGACCTGATGACGATCACCGCGGACGCGACCCTGCCCGGCGCGCTCGGCTCCTTCGGCTACGACGACGAGGGCTCGCCGGCCGCGCCGGTCGACATCGTCCGCAACGGCATCTGGACCGGCGTGCTCTCCGGGCGCGACTCGGCGTCCGTGGCCGGCCTGGACTACGGCGGCATGGTCCGCGCC
Organism: Mycobacteriales bacterium; assembly: GCA_035995165.1. Taxonomy (NCBI): domain Bacteria; kingdom Bacillati; phylum Actinomycetota; class Actinomycetes; order Mycobacteriales; species Mycobacteriales bacterium. Next base: position 10,597 of record DASYKU010000138.1, on the reverse strand, counting down.
GACGGCTGGGCCCGGCTGCCGATGGTGCGGATGACCAACGTCGGGCTGCTGCCCGGCGAGTCCTCGCTGGAGGAGATGGTCGCGGCGACCGAGGACGGGATCCTCATGGACACCAACCGGTCCTGGTCCATCGACGACCGCCGGCTGAACTTCCAGTTCGGCTGCGAGATCGGCTGGGAGGTCAAGCACGGCCGGCGCGGGCGGATGCTGCGCAACCCGACGTACACGGGGATCAGCCCGCGGTTCTGGGGGTCGATGGACATGATCGGCAACCGCTCGGAGTGGACGTTCTGGGGCACGCCGAACTGCGGGAAGGGGCAACCGTCCCAGGTCGGGCACACCGGCCATCCCGCGGTCCCGTGCCGCTTCCAGGGCATCCGGGTCGGGGTGTCCGGGTGACCGCCCGCGAGGACCTCGCCGCCCGCGTCCTGGACCTGGCCCGGGCCGTGGCCGGGAACGGGTCGCAGGCCGAGGTGACCGTCACGTCGTCCGTGCGGGGGCTCACCCGCTTCGCCCGGTCGTACGTGCACCAGAACGTCGTGGACACCAGCGAGCGGATCCGGCTGCGGGTCCTGGTCGACGGCTCCTGGGCCGCGGTCAGCACCGACCGGGCCGACGCCGACGCGCTGCAGTCCGCGGTCGAGTCGGCCGTCGCCGCGGCCCGGCTCCGCCCGCCGGACCTGGCCTTCCCCGGCCTCGCCCCGCCGGCCGCGACGACCGGGACCGGCAACTGGGACGACGCGACCGCGGACGCGACCCCGGACCAGCGGGTCGCGGTCGTGCGGGAGTTCGTCGACGCCGCCGGCGGCCTGGAGACGGCCGGGTACGTGGAGAGCATGCGGACCGAGTCCGTGTACGCCAACACCCAGGGCCGGTCCGCCGCCGGCCGGGTCACCGGCTGCGCCGCCGACGGGATCGCCCGGGTGCCGGGCGCGGACGGCGTCGCGCGGCAGGGCGCGGTCCGGCTCGCCGACCTGTCCGGGGCCCGCCTCGGCGGCGTCGCGGCGGCCAAGGCCAAGGCCGGCGCCGACCCGCGGGACCTGCCGCCCGGCGACTACGAGGTCGTGCTGGAGCCGGACTGCGTGGCCGACCTGCTGCACTTCCTGCTCGACTACGGCTTCAACGGCCGGCCGGTGGCGGAGGGGCGCTCGTTCGTCCGGCTCGGCGAGCAGCAGTTCGACCCGGCGCTGCGGATCTGGGACGCGCCGCTGGACGAGCTGTCGACCACCCTGCCGTACGACGCCGAGGGGACCCCGCGGCGCCGGCTCGACCTGGTCGCCGACGGGGTGAGCACGGCCGTCGTGCACGACCGGCGGACGGCGGCCGCGGCCGGCACGGAGTCCACCGGGCACGCGGTCGAGAACGGCGAGCGGTGGGGGCCGATGCCGTTCCAGGCCCGGGTCGGCGGCGGCGACGGCGGGACCTCGGCCGAGCTGGCCGGGCGGATGCGGCGCGGGCTGCTGGTCAGCGACTTCTGGTACACCCGGATCCTGGACCCGCGCACGGTCGTGATCACCGGGCTCACCCGCAACGGCGTCTGGCTGGTCGAGGACGGCGAGATCGTCGCGCCGGTGAGCACGCTGCGCTTCACCCAGTCGTACCCGCACGCGCTGGCGCCCGGGGCGCTGCTCGGCGTCGGCTCGGACGTGGCGGCGGTCTCCGTCCGGGGGCCGCAGGTGATCGTCGCGGCGCCCAGCCTGCACCTCGCCGCCTGGCACATCACCGGCGGCGCCGCCGGCTGAGAAAGCGCCGGCCCGCCGGCGCGGCGCGGGCCGGTCAGGCGCGGCGCGGGCCCGCCGGCGCGGGCCGGTCAGGCGCCGCCCGCGGCCGGCTGAGGCCGGGCGGTCCGCCCGCGGCCGGGCGGGTCAGCCGGTCAGGACGGTGACGATGGGGCGGTCAGCGGGGAGCCAGTCGACGGAGTCGAGCTCGGCCGGACCGAGCCAGCGCAGCTCGGCGTGCTCCAGCGCGGTCACCTCGCCGGCGGTGACGCGGGCGGCGTACACGCGCAGCACCGCGCCGGTCATCGGCACGTCCGGCCCGACCCGGTCGCCGATCGCCGCCTGGACCCCGAGCTCCTCGGCCAGCTCGCGGGCCAGCGCGGCCGGTTCGGTCTCCCCCGGCTCGACCTTCCCGCCCGGGAACTCCCAGCCCGGCGGCCGGTCCCGCCGCGCCGCCAGCACCCGCCCGGCACCGTCCCGCAGCACCGCGCCCACCACGATCAGCACCGGCCCCACGCTAGTGGTGGGATGGGGGCATGACTGACGAGCTTCTCGACCAGAGCGCCATCGACGCCGCGCTGAGCGGGCTGGACGGCTGGACCGGTGGAACGGACGGGATCACCCGCACCGCCGAGCTGGCCAGCTTCCCGGTCGCGATCCAGGTGGTGGACCGGGTCGCGGAGGCAGCCGAGGCGGCCGACCACCACCCGGACATCGACATCCGCTGGCGCACGCTGACCTTCGCCTGCGCAACCCACTCGGCCGGCGGCGTCACCGCCAAGGACGTCGCCCTGGCGACCGAGATCGACACGATCATCCGCGCGGCGGGCTGATCTCCGAGCCGGGCTCTCCGTCGTCCGGAGTGGACGGCGCGGGCGGCGGAGCGCCGGGCCGGACCGCGTACGTGCGCCAGAACGAGTCGGCCCACCTCGGATGGGCCGGGTCGTACGGGTCGTAGCGGTCCCCCGTCGACGGCCAGTTCGCCATGCCCGGTGATGGTGCTCACGCTCTGCTACGGAAGCGTTGCGCCGACGTTCCGGTCTTGGAAGATCACCGGGATCATTCGTCCAGCAGGGTCTCCAGGACGGGCAGCGCCGCCTCGAGGGCGGCGCGCTGGTCCGGCGGCAGCGCCGCCAGCTTCTGGCTGAGGATGTTGTTGCGCTCGCGCCGCAGCGCCGCCAGCGCCCCGGCCCCGCCCGGGGCCAGCGCGACCAGCGACCCGCGCGCGTCGGACGGGTCGGGCCCGCGGGTGACCAGCCCGGCGTCGACCATCGCCCCGATCAGCCGGGTGATGGTCGGCGCGGCCACGTTCTCCTTCGCGGCGAGGTCACCGGCCCGCATCGGGCCGCCGGCCTCGACCGTGATCAACGCGGACAGCTGGGCCGGGGACAGGTGCCCCGGGTCCCGCTGCCGCAGCCGGCGGACCAGCAGCCCGACCGCGAGCCGCAGCCGGCCGGCCAGCTCCGCGTCGGGCAGGCCGACGTCCGGAGCGAGCGGGCCGGCCTCGGCCACGGCCGGGCCACCGATCGGTGTCATCCGTTCAGGGTGCCAGCCGCGCGGACACCGGGGTACCGCCAGGCTGCACCGCGTCCTCCTCCGAGGCGGAATCCGCGGAAGCGGACTCCGACACCGCCGGCGGCGCCGCCACCTCGTTCACCGCGGTGTCCTCCACCACGAGCGTGGCCTGGATGTCGGCGTGCACGTACCGGTCGCCGCGCAGCGCGGACGCGACCGCCGCGACCAGCGCGAGCCCGGCCGCGGCCAGGAACACGACCACCAGCCCGCTGTGCACCGGCGCCGAGATCAGGTTCGGGAAGAACTTCTGGCCGGTGATGTTCGCGGCCTGGTCCGGCTGCAGGGCGCCGATCACGTCCGGGCCGAGCAGCGCCTGCACCGGGTTGAAGCCGAGGAACGCGGCGAACACGCTGCCGACCGGCGGCAGGTTGGCCGCCTGGTGGGCCGCGGCGGCCGGAACCCCGGCGGCCTGCAGGCCGGAGCCGAGCGTGCTCGGCAGCGACCGGGCCAGGCCGGTGATGAGCAGCGAGAAGAACACGCCGATGGACAGCACCGTGCCGGCGGACATGAACGTCGCGCCCATGCCGGACGCGGCCCCCCGCTCGGAGGCGGGCACGCTGCTCATCACCGAGGCGGTGTTCGGCGCCGCGAACAGACCGGAACCGGCGCCGTTCAGAGCGATCAGCAGAGCGAACTGCCAGTACGAGAAGTCGATCGGCAGCAGCAGCAACCCGAGGAACGTCGCCGCGACCAGCAGCAGGCCGGCCGTGGACAGGATCCGGGCCCCGTGCCGGTCCGAGAGCCGCCCGGCCAGCGGGCCGGCGGCGAGGAAGCCGACCGTGAGCGGCAGCAGGTAGATGCCGGCCCAGAGCGGGGTCTGCTCGAAGTCGTACCCGTGCAGCGGCAGCCAGATCCCCTGCAGCCAGATGATCAGCATGAACTGCATGCCGCCGCGGGCGATCGCGGAGAGCAGGTTGGCGATGCTGCCGGTCGCGAACGCGCGGATCTTGAACAGGCCGAGCGAGAACATCGGCGCCGGCGTCCGGCTCTCGATCGCGACGAACGCGCCGAGCAGCGCGATGCCGCCGATGATCCCGGCCAGCACCCACGGGTTGGTCCAGCCCTCCGTCCGCCCCCCGTACGGCTGGATCCCGTACGTGATGCCGGCCAGCAGGGCGGTGAGCCCGACCGCGAACGTGAGGTTGCCCCACCAGTCGATCTTGACGACCCGCTTGACCGCGGTCTCCACCAGCGACCGGTACGCCCAGATCGTGCCGGCCACCCCGAGCGGGACGCTGACCAGGAAGATGGCCCGCCAGTTCCACTGCGAGAGCAGCCCGCCGGCGACCAGGCCGATGAACGAGCCGGCCAGCGCGGCGACCTGGTTGATGCCCAGCGCCATGCCGCGCTCGTTCGGCGAGAACGCGTCGGTGAGGATCGCGGTCGAGTTCGCCATCAGCATCGCGCCGCCGACGCCCTGCACGACCCGGAACCCGATCAGCCAGAGCGCGCCGGCGCCGCCGTTGAACGGCTCCACCGACAGCAGGATCGACGCGACCGTGAAGACCACGAAGCCGAGGTTGTAGATCTTGACCCGGCCGAGCATGTCGCCGAGCCGGCCGAGCGTGACCACCAGGACCGCGGAGACGAGCAGGTAGCCCATCAGCATCCAGAGCAGGTAGCTGGTGTTGCCCGGCGCCAGCGGATCGAGACCCACGCCGCGGAAGATCGCCGGCAGCGAGATGATCACGATCGACTGGTTCACCGTGGCGAGCAGGATGCCCAGTGTCGTGTTGGACAGGGCGATCCACTTGTACGCCATTCCGTGCCTTTCCCAAGTTGGTCCGAACCGTGAAGACGGTTAGCACATGCTAAGCAATTCGCGGCCGGATCCGCTGTCGTTCAGGTCACCACCGCATGAACTCGGTGGTTCAGCGGGCTGTCGCGGCCGCCACCTCCGCCGCCTGCGAGTCGGTGTGCACGTACCGCTTGCCGCGGGCCAGCGAGACCGCCGCCGCCACCACCGACATCACGACCGCCGCCGTGAACACCACGATCAGCCCGGAGTGGAACGGCCCGGAGATCAGGCCGGGGAAGAACGACTGCCCGGTCAGCTGGGCCGCCTTGTCCGGCGGCAGCGCGCTGATCACGTCCGGGCCGAGCAGCTGCCGGACCGGGTTCACGCCCAGGAACGCGGCGAACACCGAGCCCACCGGCGGCAGCGCGGTCGCCCGGGCCACGGCGTCGGCCGGCACGCCGGCGGCGGCCAGCCCGGAGCCGAGCGCGCTCGGCAGCGACCGGGCCAGGCCGGCGATGAGCAGCGAGAAGAACACGCCGATCGAGAGCACCGTGCCCGCGTTCATCGCGGTCGCCCGCATGCCCGAGGCGACGCCGCGCTGCGAGGCCGGCACGCTGCTCATCACGGCCGAGGTGTTCGGCGCGGAGAACAAGCCGGAGCCGATGCCGTTGAGGGCGACCAGCGTCGCGAAGGCCCAGTACGGGAAGTCGACCGGGAGCAGCAGCAGGCCGAGGAACGTCGCGGCCACCAGCAGCAGCCCGCCCGTGGACAGCAGCCGGGCGCCGTGCCGGTCGGAGAGCCGGCCGGCCAGCGGCCCGGCGGCCAGGAAGCCCGCGGTCAGCGGCAGCAGGTAGATGCCGGCCCACAACGGCGTCTCCTCGTAGGAGTAGCCGTGCAGCGGCAGCCAGATCCCCTGCAGCCAGATGATCAGCATGAACTGCATGCCGCCGCGGGCGATGGAGGACAGCAGGGCGGCGATGTTGCCCGCCGCGAACGCCCGGATCCGGAACAGCGACAGGTGGAACAGCGGGTCGGCGACCTTGCTCTCGACCAGCACGAACAGGGCCAGCAGGGCCGCGCCGCCGATCAGGCCGGTGAGCACGAGCGGGTTGGTCCAGCCCTCGGTCCGCCCTCCGTACGGCTGGATCCCGTACGTGATGGCGGCGAGCAACGCGGTCAGCCCGACCGCGAACGTGACGTTGCCCCACCAGTCGATGTGCACCCTGCCCCGCTCGCGGGCCGGCTCCTTCAAGGACGCGTACGACCAGATCGTGCCGACGATGCCGACCGGGACGCTGACCAGGAACACGGCCCGCCAGTCCCACTCGGACAGCAGGCCGCCCGCGACCAGCCCGATGAACGAGCCCGCCAGCGCGGCGACCTGGTTGATGCCCAGCGCCATGCCGCGCTCGTGCGCGCCGAACGCGTCGGTGAGGATCGCGGTCGAGTTGGCCATCAGCATCGCACCGCCGACGCCCTGCACGACCCGCCAGACGATCAGCCAGAGCGCGCCGGACGAGCCGTGGAACGGGTCGACCGACAGCAGCACGGCGGCGATCGCGAAGACCAGGAAGCCGAGGTTGTAGATCCGGACCCGGCCGAGCATGTCGCCGAGCCGGCCCAGCGTCACCACCAGCACCGCGGACACCAGCAGGTAGCCCATCAGCATCCAGAGCAGGTAGCTGGTGTTGCCCGGCGCCAGCGGGTCCAGGCCGACGCCCCGGAAGATCGCCGGGAGCGAGATGATCACGATCGACTGGTTGATCGTCGCCAGCAGCACGCCCACCGTGGTGTTGGACAGCGCGATCCACTTGTACGCCATGCACGACCTTCCACGCTTTACTTAGCCTCGGCTAAGTAAAGCACGCGGACCTGGGCCGCATTCCCGACCGCATAGGGTGCGGCCCGTGGCTGAACCGTGGTGGAAGACCGCCGTCGTCTACCAGGTCTACCCGCGCAGCTTCGCCGACTCGAACGGCGACGGGATCGGCGACCTGGCCGGCATCGAGGCGCACGTGGACCACCTCGCCGACCTCGGCGTGGACGTGGTCTGGCTGTCGCCGGTCTACCCCTCGCCCTGGGACGACGGCGGCTACGACATCAGCGACTACCAGGGGATCGAGCCGACGTTCGGCACCCTGGCCGACTTCGACCGGCTGCTGGCGACGCTGCACGACCGCGGCATCAAGCTGGTCATGGACCTGGTCGTCAACCACACCTCGGACGAGCACCCCTGGTTCGCCGCCTCCCGGGCGGCCAAGGACGACCCGAAGCGGGACTGGTACTGGTGGCGCCCGCCCCGCTACGGCATGGACCCGGGCGCGCCCGGCGCCGAGCCGACCAACTGGGCCTCGTTCTTCTCCGGGCCGACCTGGGAGCTGGACGAGGCCACCGGCGAGTACTACCTGCACCTGTTCAGCCGCAAGCAGCCCGACCTCAACTGGGAGAACCCCGAGGTCCGCGAGGCCTTGTACGCGATGATGCGCTGGTGGCTCGACCGGGGCGTCGACGGCTTCCGGATGGACGTCATCAACATGATCTCCAAGGACCCGGCGCTGCCGGACGGCCGCGTGCACGCGGGCGAGCCGTACGGGGACGGCGGCGAGTACTACATCGACGGGCCGCGGCTGCACGACTACCTGCAGGAGATGCACCGCTCCGTGTTCGCCGGCCGCGGTGACCTGCTGACCGTGGGCGAGATGCCGGGCGTGACCGTGGACGAGGCCCGGCTGTTCACCGACCCGGCCCGCGGCGAGGTCGACATGGTCTTCCAGTTCGAGCACGTCGGGCTGGACCAGGGCGGGTCCAAGTGGGACCTGCGACCGCTGGACCTGCGCGACCTCAAGGCCAGCTTCGGGCGCTGGCAGGCCGGCCTGGCGTCGGTCGGCTGGAACTCGCTCTACTGGGACAACCACGACCAGCCCCGGATCGTGTCCCGCTGGGGCGATGGCAGCCCCCTGTCGGCCAAGACGCTCGGCACGCTGCTGCACCTGCACCGCGGCACCCCGTACGTGTTCCAGGGCGAAGAGATCGGCATGACCAACTACCCCTGGCGGGAGATCGGCGAGTTCCGCGACATCGAGTCGGTCAACCACTACGCGGCCGCGGTCGCGCTCGGCCAGTCCCCCGGCGACGTGCTGACCGGGCTGCGGGCGCGCAGCCGGGACAACGCCCGCACGCCGATGCAGTGGGACGGCTCGGACCGGGCCGGCTTCACCACCGGGACGCCCTGGCTGCCGGTCAACCCGGACCACACGACCGTGAACGTCGCGACCCAGCGGGACGACCCGGACTCGGTGCTGGCGCACTACCGGCGGCTGATCGCGCTGCGGCACGACGAGCCGGCCGTCGCGCACGGCGACTTCACCATGCTGCTGCCGGAGGACGAGCAGGTCTACGCGTTCACCCGCGCCCACGAGGGCGTCGAGCTGCTGGTGCTCTGCAACGTCTCCGCGGCGCCGGCGTCCTTCGAGCTGGCGGACCCGTCGCCCTGGGCGGCCGCGACCCTGCTGCTGGGTACGCACGGCACGCCCGGGACCGGCACCCTGCAGGCCTGGGAGTCGCGGGTGCTGCGGCGGACTACCGCCTGACCAGCGTCCGGAACTTGTGCGGCAGCCGGGCCGTGCTGCTGCGCAGGGAGATGTACGCGAGCCCGGCGACCGGGATCGGCAGCCAGAAGTTCACCAGGCGGTAGGAGACGACGCCGAGCACGGCGATCCCCCGCGGTGCGCCGAACCCGACGATCGTCGGCACCAGCACGCCCTCGACTATCCCGAGGCCGCCCGGGGTCAGCGGCAGCGCGGCGGCCACGTTGGCCAACCCGAAGGACACGATCAGCCCGTCCAGGCCGAGCTGGTAGCCGTACGCGGTGATGAAGACCCAGAGCGCGGCCGCGTCCAGCAGCCAGTTCAGCGTCGCCCAGACGATCGCCTGGGTCAGCATGTTCCGGTCCCGGGCCAGCTCCTTGAGCCGGGAGGCGGCGGTCCGGACGAACCGCTCGCCGGTGTCCTCGGTGATGAACGGCACCTTCTTCGCCACCCAGCGGACCGCCCGGACCGAGGACTCCTGGCCCCGGGTGAGCAGCAGCACCGCGCCGACCCCGGCCGCCACCAGCACCGCGCCGGCCGCGGCGGCCGTCGTGTAGAGCGGGTCGAAGCCGCGCAACGGGATGGAGACGACCAGGCCGAGCCAGAGCACCACGTTCAGCACGACCGCGGACCCGACACCCTGCACGGCCGCGCCGAACGCCGCATCCGGGCCGGGCACCCCGGCCGCGTGCAGCAGTCGGAACCGCAATGCCCCGGCCGTCGCCGCCCCACCGGGCACGATGTGCGACAGGCCCAGCGTGGTCGTGTCGATCCGCAGCAGCGTGAACAGGCTGGGCCGGTTGTCCCGCGGCAGCACCGACCGGGTCAGCGCCGCGTACGCGACCACCGACAGGATCTCCAGCACCGAGCCGAGCACGAGGTACTGCGGCTTGACCCCGCCCAGGACGTCCAGCGCCTTGCGGGCACCGGCGATCTGCGGCAGCACGAGGTACTCGACGGCGAACGCGAACGCCGCCAGACCTACCCCCCACCTCAGCCACTTGGGCAGCCGCAGACGCACCACCTGCGGATCCTAGGGCGTGTCTCTCGATCGGGGTGGATGCCGGTGGCGTCCAGGCGGCATCCGGCAAGGCGGAGGGGTCGGCCGATACCGGGTTGTATCGGTCGGCGCCTCCGACGCGGCCGGTCGTCGCCCGGGCGCCACCGGCGCCGCCAGGCGGTCGGGAGACACGCCCCAGGCACGGACGTGCTGAACGGATCCTGAGGAACGCCGTACGGAGATCTTTGACCTTCCCGTGAGACACCACCCGGCCGTACGCTTGTTGTCCCTTGTCCTGCGGGAGGTTCATGTGCTCGTCAGCGACCTGATCCGGCGCAAGGGAAGCTCGGTGGCCAGCGCGCCACCGGACACCACCGTCGCCGCCCTGCTGGACCTGCTCGCCGAGCACCGGATCGGGGCCGTCGTGGTCTCCGCCGACGGCCGGACCGTGGCCGGGATCATCTCCGAGCGGGACGTCGTGCGGGCCCTGCGGACCCGCGGCTCGGCGCTGCTGGACGCGCCGATCTCCGAGGTGATGACCGCGGACGTGGTCGTCGCCGCCCCCGGGGACACGCTCGAGGACCTCATGCGGACGATGACCGAACGGCGGATCCGGCACGTCCCGGTCGTCGTCGGCGCGACGATGGCCGGCATCATCAGCATCGGCGACGTCGTCGCCAGCCGCATCGACGAGCTCGAAGCCGACCGCGACCAACTGATCGACTACATCCAGTCCAGCGGCTGAACCGATTGGGCAGGCGCCGCCGGGTCCGGATCGCGGCGGCGCCGGGTCCGGATCGCGGCGGCGCCGCGGGTCGAGGTCGCGGCGCCGCCGCCGGGTGCCGGAGCGCACCGGCCCCGCAGTGAACGCGAGCGCCGCCCCGCCCGCCGTCTCACTGTGAGATGCACCACGCACGCCCCGCTCCGCCCGCACTGTGAGATGCACCGCGAACACCCCGGCCCGGGCAATACGGTGGGG
>DASYKU010000137.1 GCA_035995165.1 Mycobacteriales bacterium | reverse complement strand
GCCTTGCTCACCACGACCTGGTCGGTCAGCGTGACGTTCACCGTCGTGGGTGGTCGGTCCGAGGCGTTCGTGATCTGGACCGAGGCCGGCGGGGTGGCGCCGGTGAAGGCGACCCGACCGAAGTAGTTCCCGGTGACGTCGGCCTTCAGCTTGGTGGTGCTGATGCCGCTGCCGGAGACGTTGATGACCTGGTCCGCCTGCGAGGTCGCGAAGGCGTCGATGAAGCCGCCGCTGGTGGTGCTGCGGGTGTACGTGACCTGGGTCGGCGCGACGCCGGCGTTCGTGGCCACGCGGCCCTGCACCGTGAACAGGTTGGTGGAGATCGTGTTGATCCCCGGACCGCCGATGTTCGGGCCGTCGATCTTGAAGAAGTTGGTGCCCAGGTCCGAGCCGGTGATCGCGTGCGCGGTGACCGCGTCACCGAGGTAGGAGGCGCCGTCCGGGCCCTTGAGCAGGCCGGTGTCCCACCGCAGGAACGGGTTCACCCGCGAACCCAGCGCGCCCTTGAAGTCGCCCAGGGCGCCGACGCCGACGTCCTCGGTGAAGTTGATGTTCCGCGTCGCCGTGTCGGTCACGGTGAACGTGTCCACGCCGTACGGGTGGGTGATCGTGTAGGTCCCCAGGCTCGGGGTCGTCATCCGGATCCGGACGCGGCCGAAGGTGATCTGCTGGCCGGGAACCGGGCCGGGGGTGTTGAACGCGGCCTCGAGGTTGTCGTTCAGCACGGCGGTGCCGCCGCCGGGAAGCGTGATCGTCGAGGCGGCCAGCTGGTAGAAGGTCTCGTCCGGGAAGTTGTCCGGGAACGAGACCGGCTGGGTGACGTCGGGGACGTCCGCCGCGGCGATGTTGCAGAACGGGTTCGTGTCGTCGAGGCAGAGCCCGACGCTGAGGTTGTTGGAGTCCTTGTACCAGACCGGGAACCCGTTGTCCGGGCTGGTCGGGCCGACGGCGAGCAGCTTGCTCGGCGGCGCGGTCACGACGTCCGCGGTGGCGAAGCCCTGGATCACCAGGAAGCTGGCCAGGACGGTCACCGCCGCGCCGGCCACCGCCACGGCCTTCCGCCGCGAGGATCGGCGCAACAACGATGGGCGCGCGAAGCGTTGGGGTAGGCGCATCACAGGGTGAGCCCTTCCAGAGGCAACAGGTTCCTCTGCACCCTCGGGCCAGCGGGACCGAGCCGCCAGACCCCTCGTGACGAGACTCAACCCCCCTAAAGTTTGGGGGATCCATGAGAAGTCGTTTAGACGACGGATAGCCGCCTGACCTGCGCGGTCGGCGGTTCGGCGGGGCGGCCGGCGATCAACCCACGGGGTGCTCCGACAGGACCGGCAGGTCGATGGTGATCGTCGTGCCGCGGCCCGTGCCGCGGGCCTCCAGGGCGCCGCCGAGCTGGGCCGCGGTCGTGCTCAGCAGGGTCAGCCCGAGGTGCCCCTCGGCGCGCGGCGGCGGCTGCGGGATGCCGACGCCGTCGTCCCGGACCACCAGGCGTACGCCGGTGGTCCCGCTGCTGAGGGCGATGTCGACGGTCTTCGCGCGGGCGTGCTTGGCGACGTTGATCGCACACTCCCGCGCCGACCGGTAGAGGAACGCGAGGATCTCGGGCGCCAGCGGCTCCTCGAGCGCGACCGACACCGAGACGTGCTGCCGGCGGCAGGCCCGGGTCGCGGCGGCGGTGACGAGGTCGCCCAGGTTCTCGTTGGTGACCTCGTCCGGGTGCAGCTCGACCAGCATCCCGCGCAGGTCGTCGACGGCCTGGTGCAGGGTGGTCGAGACCAGGTCCATCGTCCGGGCCGTGTCGGCGGACAGCGGCTCGGCCGGCTCCCGGGAGCCGAGGACGTAGGCGGCGCCGGCGAGCTCCTGGACGACCCCGTCGTGCAGGCTGCGGGCGAGCAGCCGGCGCTCCCGCTCCGAGGAGGCCAGGGCGGTGTCCCGCATCCGGTCCCGGTCGCGCTGGGCCCGGCTGATCCGGCGCATGAGCCAGATCGAGACCGGCAGCTGCGCGAAGGCCAGCACCAGCAGCCCGGCCAGCGAGAACACGACCAGCCGTACCCGCTCCTCCTCCTCGGCCACGCGGACGCGGTTCTCGGCGAAGTACATCTCCAGTGCCGCCGCGCTGCCGTCCTCCAGCCGAAGCGGGATGTACGCCTTGACCAGGCCGCGGTAGCCGGTCCGGACGTCGGCGTCGGCGGGATCGGTCAGCGAGGAGATCTCGGCGAAGGTGCGGCCCTCGTCGAACACCGCCCGCTCCCGCGAACCGAGCGCGAACCGGCGGCCGACGACCGTCGGGTCGTCCGACCAGATCACCGTCCCGTCCCGGCGCCACACCTTCACCCGGATCAGCGTCCCCTCGGCCCGCCGTCGCGCGATGTCGGCCTCCAGGTCCGCGGTCGCCCGCCGGTCGCCGGCGAGCACCGCGGGGATCACGGGGGCCAGCAGGACGCGCCCGGTGCCGACGGCGGTACGAAGCCCCTCCGACAGCGCGGCGTCGCGGGCCACCCGGTGCGCGACGACCAGCGCGACGGTGCCGACGAGGGCGAAGGAGACGGCGGCGACCAGGATCAGCGCGGTGGTGGCCTGGCGCCGGGTCGACCAGGTCGACGGCCGCGGCCATCCCGTACGGCGGGCCGCCGCCGGGGCTCTCACTGCTGGTCGGCCGGCCCGAGCAGGCCGATCGCGCGGGCTTTGAGCACCGCCTCGAGCTGGGTCCGGACGCCGAGCTTGCTGTGCACGCCCCGGACGTAGGTGCGGCAGGTGCTCAGGGTGACGTTCAGGATGCCGGCGATCACCGCCACGGACGTGCCCCGGGCTATGTGCGCGAGCACCTCGGCCTCCCGATCGGTCAGCCGGACCGGCAGCCGCTCGGTGATCGGCAGCGTGGGCGTCGTCTCGAGCGACGAGGCGATCGACATCGTCCCGGGCCGGGCGGAACGCAGGATCGAGAGCAACTCCGGGAACGCACCCCGCTTCGGCGCGAAGCCGTTGCCGCCCGCCGCCGCGACCGAGGCCATCGTGGACGCGTCGGACCGGGCCGAGGACACCACGATCACCAGGTCCTCATGTTCTGCGCGCAGCCGGCTGACCAGCTCCAGCCCGTCGTCGTCGCCCAGCATGAGGTCGACCATCGCGATGTCCGGCGTCCGGTCGGCGACGACCGCCTCCGCCTCGACCAGCGAGCTTGCCGTGCCGACGCACTCCAGGTCGTCCAGCCCGCCGAACGCGAACTGCAGCAGCTCCACGAACGCCGTGTGGTCGTCGACGAAGACGACCCGGCGCCGGACCTTCAGTGTTTCCACCTGACCACCTAGGTTCCTCGCCGGTCGGGATCCCGTTTCCGCAGCATGTACGGCCCCTGACGTGAGCTTGGGCGAGCCTTGGTGGTTCCGCCAATCGGACGATGGTGCTAGTACCTCCCTTGCCGGAGCCGTCGCCCGCCTTCTGGTGGCACGCTCGCGGCTGATCACTCCCAGCTGCGTGGTGTTTCGACAGGGACGGCGTCATCGTCGACTCGGAGCCGCTCTGGGTGCGGGCGCGCCAGGACCTCGTCGCCGCCGCGGGCGGCCGGTGGATACCCGAGGCCGAGACCGCGATGGCGACGGCGCGGGCCGGCCCGGTCGTGGTGGGGATGATGTTGACCGCCGCGGAGCGGGCCCGGCGCGGGTCCTTGTGCGGCGCGTCGAGGACGCTCTGGTCGTTCGGGTACGCGTGCACGGTGGTCGTGACGCCGTGCTCGATGCCGAAGCTGTCGTGCCGCACCTTCTCCTCGGCGAGCAGGTGACGCAGGTACGCCCGGCCGAGCCGTTGATCCCGACGTTGACGGTCAGGTCGCGGTCTCCCGTTGATCGTGTGTCGCTGAACCGAGGCCGGCTGGATCGCGCAGTAGTGCAGCGGTCTGCAAGAGCTCTCGCAGGTCGGCACCGAACCGGGCCGCGGGTGCGCCGTCGACGACGTTGTGGTCGACGGTGACGGTGAGGTCGAGGACGTCGCGGATCTCGACTCGGTCATCGACCGCCCGGGGTCGCCGGCTCAGCCCGCCGACGACCACGACCAGGGAGGCCAGCGTCGGCGGCGCGATCGCGAAGCCGCCGCCGCCGCCGAACATGCCGACCGCGGTCACCTGGACCGTGCCGGTGGCGAGACGGACCCGGCGCGAGCGGCTCATCACCGCGTACATCGCCCGGTACAGGCCGGGGATCAGGCCCAGGACGGGCGCGACGGTGTCCAGCAGCTGACCGCCCGCGGAGCCGGCCTTGACCGCTCGCAGTTCGGCGCTGATCTCGGCCACGCCGCGAAGGTCGGCGTCCCGGACCACATGCACGAGCCCGAATGGTCCGTGCTCGGTAGGCACCTCGACCAGCGTCTGCACGTCGACGTGCCGGTGCTCGACCAGGCGGCCGCGCCAATCCCGGTACGCGTGCACCTCCGGATGGGCCGCGGCCGCCCGGCCCAGGGACGCGATGACGAAGGCGGTCGTCGACAGCGGTGGGTCGCTCTCGGCCAGCAGGCGCCGGGCGGTGGTGACGTCGACGTCGAGCAATCCGTGCATGGGCATGATCCGACGGCCGGCCCGCACCGCGGCGGTGACCAGCCGGCGGTTGGCCGGGAACGGTCGCACCGCGACACCCCGCTCCCGGGCGGGCGCGGGGTGGCCGGAGCCAGGGACTGCGCGCATGACCGTCTCGGCTACTGGGGGACGACGACGACCGGGCACGGCGCGTGCTGGACACCGTGCTGGCTGACCGACCCGAGCAGCATCCCGGCGAGGTCGCCGAATCCGAGGACGAGAGCCTTCATGATGTTCTCCAGTTCAGAGAGTGCCGTGCTCGCATCAGGAGCGCGGAGCGACCACTGCGTCGCCGTTGGACGGCGCGGTCGGAACCTGGATCTTGAGCAGCGGCAGTTCGCCGGCAGGGGCCGGGTCGCCAGCCGGCGAGGTGTGCGCGGCGACTGCGGCGGTCTCCCGGGCGAGGAAGGCGCCGAGTTCGCCGATGGTGCTCATCAGCGGCGCGGGGAAGACGACGGTGGTGTTCTTGTCGACGCCGATCTCGACCAGGCTCTGCAGGTTGCGCAGCTGCAGGGCGAGAGGGTGGGCCATCATGATGTCGGAGGCGGCACCGAGCGCGTCGGCGGCCAGCGATTCCCCTTCGGCGGCGATGATCTTCGCGCGCTTCTCCCGCTCGGCTTCGGCCTGCCGGGCCATGGCCCGCTTCATGCTGTCGGGTAGCTGGATGTCCTTGAGCTCGACCAGGGTCACCAGCACCCCCCATTCGGCCGTCTGGACGTCGAGAATCTCGCGGATGCTGACGTTGATCCGGTCGGTCTCCGACAGCGTCTCGTCCAACGTGTGCTGGCCGACCACCTTGCGCAGGGTGGTCTGTGCGATCTGGTTGATGGCGGCGGCGACGTTCTCGATGGCGACCACCGATTTCACCGCGTCGACGACCCGGTAGTAAGCGACCGCGGACACGTCCACGCTGACGTTGTCGCGGGTGATGATCCCCTGCGACTGGATCGGCATCGTGACGATCCGCAGGCTGACCCGGTGCAGCACGTCGACCAGCGGGACGATGAAGGTCAGGCCGGCCGGGCGCACGCCGAGAACGCGGCCGAGCCGGAAGAGCACGCCCAACTCGTACTGCTTGACGATGCGCAACGACAGCGCCAGGACGATCAGCGCCACGGCGACGACAGGGATACCGATGGCAAGGATGAGCATGTCGTGTTCTCCCGAGGGGAGATCACTGTGGCGTCCGGCGGCGAGCAAGCCTGCTCCCAGGGCGCGACCTGCGCGGCGGCCCGGTTCCGAACTGGCTGGCTACCCAGCCGGCCGAGCGTGCGCGCTGCGGCCATTCCCTGTCAACCTGGCCCGGCGTCCGGCCGCGGGGACGCCACCAGTTCCCGGCTCACGGCGGCGATGGTGTCGTCCGCGGTCTCGGCCCGCCGCTGCAGCTCCCGGCGAGCCTCCTCGGGCGGGAGGCCCCGATCGACCAGGACCCCGATCGCCTGGTCGATCGAGCCGAGGTCGGCCAGCCTCGCCGCGGGCGACTCGCTGCTGAGGATCGGCCAGCTCAGGTGCTTGTCCACCTCGGCCGGCGCGTGCTCCGGCCCGAGCAGACCGTTGAGGCCGTCGGCGAGCAGGAGGTACGCCCCCGCCGCCCCGGCGCGCAGGATCAGCAGGTCACCGGGCGCGCCGGCCGGCAGCCGTACGGCCAACGAGGCGAGCACCGCCGCCGGCTGGGCCAGCGCACTGACGCTGACCTCGCCTTCCAGCCGGGCCGCGCGGATGGTCACGGCCAGACTGGACGGCACCGCCAGCGCGACGTCCCGGCTGAGCCGGCCCAGGCCCTCCAGGAAGTGGCCACCATGGTCGGGATCCGCATGCAGCAGCCGCAGTTGTTCGGCCACCTCGGCGGTGATCCACACGGGCGCTCTCCTGCCGAACCCGTACTGCGCTGGATCCGGGCGGTACCGACTTCTCAGCACGGACACTCTGAGACGTCGGTACCGATCCGGAGTAAGGCCGCTCGGCGGCGTCCAGAACGGGAGGCGAACGTCTGTCCGGCCCCGGTACGGTCGCGCGGGCTGCGGATTTCTGCCGATCCGCTCGTCCGACAGTAGCCCTTCGGCAGGAGTGCCGCCGAGGGACGTCCGGCCGCTCGGTCAGGATGCGGCGGCGTCGGGTCCCGCTGCTGACGTCCGGGCGCGGGCCCGGCGGACCGCCTCCTCCATCAGCACCCGGGCCACCACGGACACCTTGACGTGCTGGGACTGGCTCATCGTCCGAAGCCGGTCGAACGCCTCGTCGGGGGTCGCGCCCGTCCTGCTCATGATCACGCCGATCGCCTGGTCGATGACCGCGCGGCTGGTCAACGCCGCACCCAGCTGCTCGGCCAGCCGCTGGGAGTGAGCCAGGATCTGAGCGTTGTGGACCGAGACCGCCGCCGGCTCGGCGAACAGCTCTCCGATCCGGATCGCCTCCGGGCCGAACGCGTTCTTGGTGTGGGCGTACACGTTCATCGCGCCGACCACCCGGTCCGGCAGCAGCAACGGCAGCGACAGCACGCTGTGCACCCCCATCCGGCCGACCCTCGGACCGAACCGGGGCCAGCGGGGCTCGCCGCCGAGCGAGCCGGACGTCTGCGTGGCCCGGGACTCGACCGCCAGCAGGCACGGGCCCTCGCCCAAGCCGTACTGCACGTCGTCGACCGCGTGCACGAAGTCCGCGCTGGCCACCACGGTCTGCGCCCGGTCGTCGTCCAGCATCGTCAGTCCCGCACCATCCGCCCCCGGGATCGCCCGGACCGCGAACTCCGCGATGCGGACCAGCGTCTCCTGCAACGGCCGGTGCCCGGTCAACAACCCGGACAACCCGGCCAGGCTCGCCTCGAGGTCGTCGTCCACGGGTTCTCCGATCCGCCGGGCGACACACCCGTCGCCTCCGCGCAAACGGTAGACCTTCGGCGACGGGTGTGACGCGAGGACGCGGGCAGCGCGCGAGGTCCGATGCCGCGCCGGAGGGGACCGGCCAGTTCCCGGCCGCCGCAATTGGCGTACCGTCATCATTGCTGAGCATCAGCCGACCCGGGTCCGGGAGGCCGCGCATCCCGCCGCCTTCCCTGAGCGCCACCGCTCACCGCCGGGTACCCCGGTGAACTCCGTGCGGAGCCACCCTTGCCCACCGATGACGCGCTCACCACCTCCTCGACCGGCCCCACGGCGCTTGGCAGCTATCGCGGCACCTGCCGTGGCCGGACCGCCCTCGCCCGCGAGACCACCCCGGGCAGCTGGCAGGTCAAGATCAACGACCCGGCCAACCGACTCGCCGGCCACGACGGCTGGGTGCTGGCCGGCACCGGCTGGAAGACGCTGGCCGAAGCCCGCGCTGCCTCCGGGCTGACCTGAGCGTGAGTCCGTCCTCGCGCGCCGCCGCGCACCGGTGGCGCCGCCAGCTGGTCCATCGCCTCGGCCGGGACAACTGTCGATGACCGCCGTCGCAGTGCCGACCAAGACCGGGACGCGAACCGGGATCATGTCGGCCGCGACCGTGCCGGTGACGGATCTGCTGGCACAGCTCGACGTGCCCGCGGGATCGGGATTGGCCGGCGCGGAGGTTACGCGGCGGCAGGCCCGGTACGGTCCGAACGCGGTGTCCTCGCATCAGGCCCGGCTGCTGCCGGTGCTGTGGCACCAGCTGCGGTCGCCGCTGCTCGGGTTGCTGCTGGCGGCGGCGGTCGCCTCCTACTTCGTCGGCGAGCGCGGCTCCGCCGTCATCATCGGTGTCATCGTCGGTCTGTCGGTCGGACTGGGATTCGTCAACGAGTACCGGGCCGAGAAGGCGGCCGAGGCGCTGCACTCCCAGATCAGCCACCGGACGGTGGTGATCCGGGACGGGCGACCGTCCTCTGTGGACGTCACCACACTCGTACCCGGTGATCTGGTCGAGCTGCGGCTCGGTGACATCGTGCCGGCGGATCTGCGGCTGACGGAGGTCACCGGTCTGGAGTGCGACGAGTCGGTCCTGACCGGGGAGTCGCTTCCCGTCGACAAGGACACCGACCCCGTCGACGCGGGGACGGCACTGGCCGAGTTGACCGGCTGCGCGCTGATGGGCACGGTGGTGCACGCGGGAAGTGCCCGCGGGATCGTCGTGTCGATCGGGGCCGGCTCGGAGTTCGGCGCGATCGCGGCCGGGCTCGGCTCGCACCAGCTCGACACCGAGTTCCAGATCGGGCTGCGCAAGTTCTCGATGCTGCTGGTGTACGTCGCCGCCGGCCTGACCACGTCGATCTTCGCGGTCAACGTCGTGCTGCACCGGCCGATCATCGACGCGTTGCTGTTCTCCCTCGCGATCGCGGTCGGCATCACCCCGCAGCTGCTGCCCGCGGTCGTCTCGACCAGCCTGGCCGCGGGGTCGCGGCGGATGGCGCGCCGCAAGGTACTGGTCAAGCGCCTGGTGTGCATCGAGGATCTCGGCGACGTCGAGGTGCTGTTCACCGACAAGACCGGAACGCTGACCCGGGGCAGCATCGACTACGTCCGGGCCGTACCCAGCGGCGACCACGAGGCCGCCGCCGTACTGCGGTGGGGCCTGCTCTGTACGGACAACGCGACAGTCGACGGGCAGGCCGCCGGCGGGAACCCGCTCGACCAGGCGCTGTGGGAGTCCCCCGCCGCCATGGCGGAGCGGGCCACGCTGGCCGGGTACGGCCGGCTCGGGGTGCTCCCGTTCGACCACGAGCGCCGCATGATCTCGGTCGTCGTCCGTGACCCGGACGGCCGGCCGATCCTCGTCACCAAGGGAGCACCGGAGACCGTCCTGGACCGGTGCGTCGACGTGCCACCGGCGCTCCGGACGGCCCTGGCCGGCGAGTTCGCCGCCGGCAACCGGGTGGTCGCGGTGGCGACCCGCCCAGCACCCGGACCGGAGACGCCGACCGCCGCCGACGAAGCCGGGCTGGAGTTGATCGGCCTGCTGGTGTTCCTCGACCCACCCAAGCCCGACGCGGCCGCCGCGCTGCAACGGCTGGACGGCCTGGGCATCGCGGTGAAGGTCGTCACCGGGGACAACCCGGCGGTCGCCGGCAAGGTCTGCCGCGATCTCGGCCGGGGCGACGGGAGCGCCGTGACCGGCACAGACCTCGACGCTCTCGACGACGACGGTCTCGCCGCCCTGATCCCCGGCACCACGGTGTTCGCCCGGGTCAGTCCCGAGCAGAAGGCCCGGCTCGTCCGGGTCCAGCGGCTCGGCGGCGGCGGGGTGGCGTTCCTCGGCGACGGGGTGAACGACGCGCTCGCGCTGCACGCCGCGGACGTCGGCATCTCGGTGGACTCGGCCACGGACGTCGCCAAGGACGCCGCGGACGTGATCCTGCTGGAGAAGGACCTCGACGTGCTGGCCGACGGCGTCGTCGAGGGCCGGCGGATCTTCGCCAACACCATCAAGTACGTCCTGATGGGAACGTCCAGCAACTTCGGCAACATGTTCTCCGCTGCCGGCGCGTCGTTGTTCCTGTCCTTCCTGCCGATGCTGCCGTCCCAGATCCTGCTCAACAACCTGCTCTACGACGTCAGCCAGCTCGCCATCCCGACCGACCACGTGGACCCGGAGCAGCTGCGCCGTCCCTCGCACTGGGACATCGCGTTCATCCGCCGGTTCATGATCTTCTTCGGGCCACTGAGCTCGGTGTTCGACTTCGCCACCTTCGCGGTCATGCTCTGGGTCTTCCACTCCGGGCCGGCGCAGTTCCGGTCCGGCTGGTTCGTGGAGTCGCTGGCCACCCAGACCCTGGTCATCTTCGCGATCCGGACCCGCAGAATCCCCTTCTTCCGCAGCCACCCCAGCCTGCCGCTCGCCCTCGCCGCCTTCGGTGTCGCGATCCTCGGCGGGCTGCTGCCATCGACCCCACTGGCGCACACCCTCGGCTTCCAGCCGCTGCCGGCCGGGTTCTTCGCCGCGCTGGCTGCCCTGGCCGTCGGGTACCTCGGCCTGATCGAGGTCGGGAAACGGATCTTCTACCGCGCCGCCGCGACCGCACCGACGCCGCGGCGGCACAACGGTCCTCGCTTCCTGCGTCGCCGTGCGGCCCACTTCAGCAGCGCGTGACGAGGGGAACCCGATGACAGTCCTGGAGCCGGCCCGGACCTACGCCCGCGAGGACCTCGAGCTGATCGACCGGTACTGGCGGGCCGCGAACTACCTGTCCGTCGGACAGATCTACCTGCTCGACAATCCGCTGCTGCGCGAACCGCTTCAGGCCGAGCACGTCAAGCCCCGGCTGCTCGGGCACTGGGGTACCACCCCGGGACTGAACCTGCTGTACGCGCACATGAACCGGGTCATCAAGGAACGGGACCTCGACACGCTGTACGTGACCGGCCCCGGTCATGGCGGACCGGGCCTGGTGGCGAACGCCTATCTGGACGGGACGTACAGCGAGGTCTACTCCGCGATCGGCCGGGACGAGGACGGGATGCGGGCCCTGTTCCGCCAGTTCTCCTTCCCTGGCGGCATTCCGAGCCACGTCGCGCCCGAGACCCCCGGGTCGATCCACGAGGGCGGCGAGCTCGGGTACGCCCTGGTGCACGCCTACGGCGCCGCCTTCGACAACCCGGACCTGCTGGTGCTGTGCGTGGTCGGCGACGGGGAGGCCGAGACCGGCCCGCTGGCCGCCAGCTGGCACTCGAACAAGTTTCTCAACCCGGCCACCGACGGCGCGGTCCTTCCGGTCCTGCATCTCAACGGCTACAAGATCGCCAACCCGACGGTGCTGGCGCGCATCCCGGAGGAGGAGCTGGCCGAGCTGATGCGGGGCTGCGGCTACACGCCGCACTTCGTCACCGGCGACGATCCCGCCGATGTCCACCGGCAACTCGCCGCCACGCTCGACGTCGTGCTCGACGACATCGCAGCCGTCCAGCGCGAGGCTCGCACCGGCGTCGTCGCCCCGACCCGGGCGGCCTGGCCGATGATCGTGCTGCGGACCCCGAAGGGCTGGACCGGTCCGAAGGAGGTCGACGGTCTCCCGGTCGAGGGCACCTGGCGCGCGCATCAGGTCCCGCTGGCCGAGACCCGTACCAACGCCGGCCATCGCGCGCAGCTCGAGGAGTGGATGCGCAGCTACCGGCCGGAGGAGCTCTTCGACGCCACCGGACGGCTGGTCCCGGAGCTGCAGGCACTCGCCCCCACCGGCGACCGGCGGATGAGCGCGAACCCGCACTCCAACGGCGGTCGGTTGTTACGCGATCTCGTCATGCCGGACTTCCGGGACTACGCGGTCGCGGTCGATCGCCCGGCCACCGGATCCAGCTCCGCCACCGGCGTCCTGGGTGAGTTCCTACGGGACATAGTTGCCCGCAACTCCGACCGGTTCCGCATCATGGGGCCGGACGAGACCGCGTCCAACCGGCTGTCCGCCGTGTTCCAGACGACCGACCGGGCCTGGGACGCCACCACGATCCCCGGCGACGACCACCTCGCCCCCGACGGCCGCGTGATGGAGGTGCTCTCCGAGCACCTGTGCCAGGGCTGGCTCGAGGGCTACCTGCTGACCGGCCGGCACGGCCTCTTCAACTGCTACGAAGCGTTCGTCCACATCGTCGACTCGATGTTCAACCAGCACGCCAAGTGGCTGAAGGTGACTCGCGCGATCCCCTGGCGGGCGCCGATCGCGTCGCTGAACTACCTTCTCTCCTCGCACGTCTGGCGGCAGGACAACAACGGTTTCTCCCACCAGGACCCGGGCTTCATCGACCACGTGGTCAACAAGAAGGCCGAGATCGTCCGTGTCTACCTCCCGCCGGACACCAACACCCTGCTCTCGGTGGCCGACCACTGCCTCCGCAGCCGCAACTACGTCAACGTCATCATCGCCGGGAAGCAACCCGCCTTGAGCTACCTGACCATGGACCAGGCCGTCGCGCACTGCACCCGCGGCCTGGGCATCTGGCCGTGGGCCGGCACCGATGACGACGAGCCCGACGTCGTCCTCGCCTGCGCCGGCGACATCCCCACCCTGGAGACCCTCGCCGCCGCCGACCTGCTGCGCACCCACCTGCCCGAACTGAAGGTCCGGGTCATCAACGTCGTGGACCTGATGCGGCTGGAACCGGACACCGAACACCCGCACGGCCTGCCCGACCGCGACTTCGACGCGCTGTTCACCCCGGACAAGCCGGTGATCTTCGCGTTCCACGGCTACCCGGCGCTCATCCACCGGCTCACCTACCGCCGCACCAACCACGCCAACCTGCACGTCCGCGGCTACAAGGAGGAAGGCACCACCACCACCCCGTTCGACATGGTCATGCTCAACGACCTCGACCGCTTCCACCTCGTCATGGACGTCATCGACCGCGTCCCCGCCCTGGGCAGTCGCGCCGCGAACCTCCGGCAACGCATGGCCGACGACCGCCTCGCCGCCCGCGCCTACACCCGCCAGCACGGCGAGGACGACCCGGCCATCAGCGGCTGGACCTGGCCCGGCCGGGGCTGATGGTGCCGACGCCGCTGCCGCCCGGACTTCTCTCGCAGCTCCAGCCTGCTCGGATGCCCCACCGGCCGGCAGTGCCGAAAGGCCCGGGTCGTTCTGGAGCCACCGATGAACGTGCAACCGGGTCAGCCCGTCGACGTCCATTCCCACGTGGTCGAGGGTCATCCGGCCGAGGTCGCCGTGCCCGGGTGAGGCGGTCACCGGCCGGGCCGGCGTGAGGGACAGCCCGAAGGACAGCCGACGGTGGCGGCCGGGCCGTCCTGGCTGACGGTGCTGCTGCGGCAGTTCCGGAGCCCGCTCACCGCCCGCAGTCGGGCCATCCGGTCGTCGTCGGCGGCGAACACCACGACGTACAGCGGTCCCTCGTCGACCGCCGCGGCGATCCGCTGGGTGCCCGGGACGCCGGCCTCGAAGTCACGGACCGGCACGTCGGCGTACCGGGGCGAGCTCGGTGTGCCGGCACTCGGCCGCCCCGGCCCGCTCCACTGCGGACTCGTCGATGGACTGAGGTCCGACCGGGCGGATCCGGGCGAGCAGGTCCGGACAGGCCGGGTCCGGCATCCGGTCGATCGCAGCCGGCACCGACCGGCCAGCCGTGCTGAGCGGGGTGGAAGAGCCGCGGCGTCGCTGCCGTCCGGGGTGGGGCCGACGAGACGGGCCGGGTGGCCCCCCTCGTCGTCGTACCACCGGACCGCGTGGCCGGCGGCGCAGTCAGAGCTGGAACACGATGCGGGCGGTGACGCGGCCCGACGAGACGTCCGCGATCGACCGGTTGACCTCGTCGATCTTGCGGTCGGCGATGACGACCCGGGTACGCCCCGCCGCGTGCAGCGCGAACACGTCGGCGAGGTCGTTGCGGGTCCCGACGATCGAGCCGAGGACCGACTTGCCGCCGATGACGGTGTCGAAGATCGGGAGCGTCAGGACCCCGTTGTCGGCGGGAAGCGCCACGCACACCAGTCGGCCACCACGCCGCAGCGACCGGAACGCCTGGTCGAAGGATGCCGGCGAGGACGCCAGCGCGATCGCGACGTCCGCGCCGCCGCGAGCCTGAATGGCGGCCACCGGGTCGATCGAGCGGGCGTTGATGACGTGATCGGCGCCGAGCTCGGTGGCCATGGCCAGCTTCGAGTCCTCGATGTCCACACAGGTCACGAAGCCGCCGGCGATGCGCGCGTACTGCAGCGCGAGGTGTCCCAGGCCTCCGATGCCGAAGATCGCGACCGTCTCGCCCGGCGACACCCCGGCGACCTTGACCGCTTTGAACGTCGTCACCCCGGCACAGGTCAGCGGGGCCGCATCGCGGGACGACACGCCTGCGGGCACGAGGGTTGCGAACGCCGACGGTACGACTGCGTAATCGGCGAACGTGCCGTTGACGGAATAGCCGGAATTCTCCTGCCTCTCGCACAGCGTCTCCCGGCCATCGACGCAGTACCGGCACGCCCCGCAGGCGGAGCCGAGCCAGGCGATCGCTACCCGGTCACCCGGACTGCGGTCGGTGACCCCCGCACCGAGCTTCTCGATGTGCCCGATCCCCTCGTGCCCGGGGATGAACGGCGGGGTCGGCTGGACCGGCCAGTCGCCGCGTGCCGCGTGGATGTCGGTCCCGCACAGGCCGCTGAACTCGATCCGGACCAGGACCTCGCCCGGACCCGGCTCGGGAACGGGCACGTCCTGCAACTCCAGGGGCTCGTTGAAGGCGGTGACGACGGCGGCCCGCATGTGGACGCCGCCGAGGTCGTGGTCCGTTCCGGCCGGGTGAGTCATGGCATCTCCTGAGGGTACGAAGGGTGGGGTGGTAGGCCCGGTGGGGGACCGGCGAGCCGGTAGACGTCGACCGGCGGGAGGGCGCGCACCTGGTCCTTCGTCGGGCACGCCCGCCGAGCCCGCTGTTGTCTCCCTGTCGGAGCCTCCACGGGCGGCACGCCGACGGGCAGTGCCAAAGGGCCCGGTCGAGACCGCGTGCGCTCCTGCGGCCGCAGGCCGTACTCGCTCGTCACCGAGCTGGTCGTGATGGCCGGCAGGCAGCCGTTGCCTCAGCGCTGCCGTCGCCGGACTTGCGGCCGCCCGCCTCGGCGTCGCGGCAGGAGCAGGTACGGCCCCCCGGCAGCATTGATCAGCGCTCGGCCGTACCGACGACGTCCCAGTTCTCACCCTTGACGACCCGACCGGCCGGCTGGACGCGCCCCTTGGGCCGGCCGAGACGGTCTGCTGGAGGTAGTGACGCTTCTTCCGGTAGGGAGCCTCTCGATACGCCCTCGGGGACGCCGTCCAGTAACCGCGCCAGGTCGTGCCGTGCAGCGACGGCTCGCACCACGTGCGGCACGCCGGCACGACTCCGCTGAGTGGCGTGGCATGACTTCAGGAGAGCGCCAGACAACGCCGACCAGGCCGTCTACCTGCGGCTCCCCTATCGCGGCAGCCACCTCCACTGTCTCGGACGGCAGCTTCCGGCTCCCGTCACGAGCCGGCCGTCAGAGCCGACGCTTCTCAGCGGGTCACCCGGCTGAGCGGGCGGCCGGGCGAACAGCGGATCCCTGCCGGCATCGGGCACGCGGCGGCGTCCCGGAGATCGAGAGATTTACGGAACTACATGACGCCCCAGCGCAGTTATGCCACTGTTGGAGGCTAGTCGAGCGGCAGGTCCGGAGGTCGTGGATGGCGCAGGCTGCCGACCGCGACGAGGAAGATGGACCGCTGCGCTTCCGCGATCTCGGCACCGTCACGGTCGACCGTGGCGGACTCGGGCTGCCGGTGTCCGGCCGGCTGCTACAGGCGGCGCTGTCCGTGCTCCTCATCCACGCCAACCAGCGCGTGAGCGTCGACGCGCTGGTGTCCGCGCTATGGGGCGACCGGGCGCACGACCGGCACGAGGAGACGCTCAAGTCCCACATGTGGCGGCTGCGGCAGGCGTTGGAGCCGGACCGCCGGCGGGGACAGCCGTTCACCACCGTCGTGCACGACTCCTCCGGCTACCGGCTGCTGGTCACCACCGACCAGGTCGACTCGATGCAGTTCTCCAACCTGGCCGCCGACGCGCAGCACCTCCTCGCCCGCGACGAGGCCGACCGCGCCCTGCAGCGGTGCGAGGAGGCGCTCGCGCTCTGGCGCGGGCGGCCGTTCACCCCGCTGGCCGACGAGGGCTGGGCGCAGGCCGCGGTCGGCCGTCTCGAGGAAGTGCGCGGCCAGCTCGTGGAGTGCCGCATCGACAGCCTGCTCGCGGTCGGAGAGCCGGAGCGGGCGCTGCTCGCCGTCGAGGACGCGCTGGCCGAGCACCCGCTGCGGGAGCGGTTGTGGGCGCAGCGGATGAACGCGGCATACCGGGCCGGCCGGACCGCCGACGCGCTGCAGGCCTTCAGCTCGGCGCGCCGGCTCCTGCTCGAGGAGCTCGGGATCGAGCCCGGTGCGGAGCTGCGCGACCTGCAGGCCAGGATCCTCGCCGGTGACCCGTCCCTCGGCGGGATCCGGCCGGCGGCGTCCGCCGCGGCGCGCGAGCGGCGGCCCGCCCCGCAGCGGCCCGAGGTCCACCTGCCGGGCCGCAGATCCTCGCTGGTCGGCCGGGACACCGAGCTCGAGACGCTGGTCGGCCGGCTGCGGCAGGATCGTCTGGTGACGGTCGTCGGGCCGCCCGGAGTCGGCAAGACCCGCCTGACCGTCGAGGCCGCACACGAGGTCGCATCCGAGTTCGTCGACGGGGTCTGGTTCGTCGACCTGACGGTCGCGAAGGATGCCGGCCAGGTCTTCGACCTCGTCGGCTCAGCGCTCGGCGTGGCGAACGACGGCACCCCGGCGGCCGCCCTGCACTCGTTCGTCCGGGGCCGGCGGATGCTGCTGGTGCTGGACAACTGCGAGCGCGTGCTGGGCGATGTCGCCGACCTGGTGGATGCGCAGCTGGTCGACGGGTCCGAGCTGACTATCGCCGCCACCAGCCGCGAGCCGCTCGGGGTGGACGGCGAGACCGTCTGGCCGCTGCGGCCGCTGCAGCTGCCCCTGCCGATCGAGGGACCCGTCTCCGCCGACGACGTCATGCGGCTGCTGGACTCGCCGGCGGTGATGCTCTTCGTCCAGCGACTGTCCACCGTGGACCCCGACGCGTCGGTCGACGGCGAGGACCTGCGCCGGGCCGCGGCGATCTGCGCCGCGGTCGATGGGCTGCCGCTGTCCATCGAGCTGGCCGCGGCGCAGGGCGAGGCGTACACGCTCGCGGAGATCGCCGATCGCGTCGCCGCCGACCCCAGCGATCTGTCGCGTGTGGACAGACGTGGGGCCCACCACCACGGCACGGTGCGCGACGCGGTCGAGTGGAGCTACGCGATGCTGCCATCGGTCGAGGCGGCGGTACACCGGGCGATCTCGGTCGTGCCGGGCCCGTTCACGGCGCAGCTCGCCGCCGCGCTCACCCCGGAGGTGCCCGGCGCCGTCGTCCGGGACGCGCTGCGTGGGCTGCTGCACCGCTCGATGCTGCTGCGGCCGGGGCCGACGCGGGTCGGGCGGCCGTCCCGCTTCGCCCAGCTCGAGACGGTACGGGCGCACGCGGCCGCGGCGGACGACGGCGCTGCGGACGAGCGGGAGAGGCTCCGCGACGAATGGGTGGCCGCGCTCGTCGGCGCACGGCCGCGGCTCGGCCACCCCGACGAGAACGAGTGGTTCGGCCGGCTCGACGACGACCTGGCCGCGCTGCGGTCCACCCTGCAGCACACGCTGGCGGAAACCCCGAGCGAGCTGGGCGTGCGGATCGCGTCCCGCCTCAACCACTTCTGGTATTCGCGCAGCATGTCGCTGGAGGGCGGCCGCTGGCTGGAGCACGCCGTGGCGCACTCCGACCTGGTCGGACCGTTCGAGGCCACCATCGCCGTGCTCACCCTGGCGTCGTACCGGGCACGGACGGGCCGGCAGGACCTGGCCGCACCGCTGCTCGCCCGGGCGGTCACCGACCCGGCCGAGCTCACGCGGGAGCAGGCGCTGCTGGTCGGTGAGTCACTGTCCACGTACTGCAGTTCCGCGGTCATGGCGCCGAGCGCGGACCCGTTCGACGAGCAGGCCGCACAGGTCCGCGCCCTCGCCCGGGCGACGGGCGACGAGGTGCTCGATCTGCTCGCCGACCTGACGGAGATCCTCGCGATCGACCCGTACGTCGAGCCGGAGTCCGTCCTGGCCGGCTCGACGGCGGTGTACGAGCGGGCGCTCAGCATCCGCAACGGCTACGTCGCGCGGATCTCCGCCGGTCAGGCCACGCTGGCCGCGACCTTGCTCGGCGAGATCGACCTGGGCCTGCAGTGGTCCGACCGCGCGTTGGCGCAGCACCACGAGGTCGGCATCCGCTTCTCGCCGGTGGTCGCGGACGCCCGCGCCAACCTGCTCGCCCTCGCCGGTGCGAACCACGCCGCCGCCCGGCTCTACGCGGCCGGCCGCGCTCATGCCCGGCGCTACGGGATGCACTGGCCCACCGAGCAGCTCACGCAGAAGCTCTACGAGCAGGCCCGCTCGGCGCTCCCAGGGCCCGACTTCCAGCTCGAGCAGCGCGCGGGCATACGGCTGACGCTGCGGGATTTGGACCGGATCGGCGTCGGCGGCGAGGCCGACCAGGCCGTCGATCTCCCCGCCGGCTGACGCGCTGCCCGCGCCCACCCCGGGTGAGGTCAGCCGGCCGACCGCCGCGTCGAGCGGCGTCCAGCTGCGCCTGCACATAGTGGCCCTGCCGGCGCAGAGCCGCCCGTACCTGGCGTATGCGCGAGCGTCCCGACCATCCTGCTGCGTGGACAGGTACAGCTGGGCCGCGTGGTCGTACTCTCCGGGTCGTCGATACCGGTGGGATCCAGCGTCGGTGCAACCGCCGTTTGACCGGCGTTGAAGTGCGCCGCCGCATGCTTCGATCCGAGCGCCCGGACAGACCGCCCGGGCTCCGCACTCGACGAGGGACCGGACATGAACCGCTACTACGACGACGACCCGACCACCTCCTTCTACGACGACCGGCCGATGCCCGGACCCCGGGCGGCCGCCGGGTCCACAGTGGACGCTGCCCGGCTGTGGTCCGGAGGGCTGGCCACCGCGCTGGTCGCCGGTCTGGCCGGCTTCGTCGGCGTGCTGGTCGTCCGGGTGCTCTTCGACGTCGCGGCGTACGCGCCGCGCGGAGACGGCGCGTTCGGCGACGACAGCACGATCGCGCTGTGCGTCGGCGCGGCGCTGGCCGCCCTGCTGGCCACCGGCCTGATCCAGCTGCTGATGGCCTCGACGCCTCAGCCGCTGGCGTACTTCGGCTGGATCGTCGGCCTGGCCACCGCCGCCGCTGTCTTCGTGCCGGTGCTGGCCGACGGCCTGACCGGCGCCACCGTCGCGGAGGCCGTCATCCACCTGCTGATCGGCATCGCGATCGGGACCCTGGTGATCGGTTCAGCCGCGGGGGCGCGCCGCCCCACCTGATCCGGCCCTTCCCGAGTGCCCCTGCCCCTGCGGGCAGGGGCGCTCGCGTGTGTGGTCACGCCGATGCTTGCGGCCACCCCGGCCGGCACGGCGAAGACCGGCAGCCGGCGCGGCGCCGCGAGGAGAGCAGGAAGCCGAGCCCGTCCAGGACGAGCCCGGCCGTGTACGGCAGCCGCCGCACCAGCCGCCGCCACAGGGTGACCACGGCGCCGGTCACGCACGGCCGGACCTCCAGCCACGTGCACGGGTAGGACCGGACGAATACCGGCGGCAGCGACAGCCAGATGAAGACGGCCGCGGCGAGCAGCGTGCCGATCACCGTCGCCCGCGGGATGGTGCGCCGCGGGTCGCGCGCCCCGGCCGCCACGGTCGCCGACTCCAGGCCGACGAAGGCGAACAGGGTCAGCGTGGCCGCGGCGGTGACCGCGTCCAGCCCGGACTGGCCGCCGGTGTTGAACGGGTGGAAGTGCGAGCCGTGCACGAAGAAGATCCCGGCGATCGCGACGACGCCCAGCGGGATGACGCGGACGGCGGTCGTCGTCATGGATCAACCTCCGGACGGCGGTCTCGCCGCGGTCGAACGCGGGGTCAACGCGAACTGGACCGGGTTCAGAGACGCGAAAGCCCGGCCCCGCAGAACCTCTGCGGGGCCGGGCGATCGCCGCGCGACTCAGCGATCGAGCAGCGAGCGGAGGGCGACGCGGTCGGGCTTGCCCTGGTCGGTGACCGGGATGCGGTCGGCCAGCACGACCGGGCCGACCACGTCGACACCGAGCCGCCCGGCGGCGTACGCCCGCAGCTCGGCCGCCGTCGCCGTCGCGCCGGGCGCGGGCAACACCACGACGCCGAACCGGGAGCCGAGCGAGACGGCGACCGCGTACCGGACGTCGGGTCGGCCGCAGAGGACGTCCTGCACGTCGACCGGCATGACCGTGCCGGCCGGGGTGTGCAGCGCGTCCTTGGCCCGGCCGCGCACGTGCAGGTAACCGGA
The DNA here is from genome assembly GCA_035995165.1 of Mycobacteriales bacterium. NCBI lineage: Bacteria > Bacillati > Actinomycetota > Actinomycetes > Mycobacteriales > Mycobacteriales bacterium. The sequence continues at coordinate 5,572 of DASYKU010000137.1, read as the reverse complement.
CTCGTCGAGGACCGCGAGATCGCCGGTGCGGTACCAGCCGTCGCGGAACGGCGTCCGCTCCCGCCCGCCCCGGTAGCCGTCGGCGACGCCGCCGGAGCGGACCAGCACGGCGCCCTCGGTCCCGGCCGGGGCGGGCGACCCGTCCGGTCGAATGAGCCGGACGGTGACCCCGGGCAGCGGCCGGCCGGCCGTGCCCAGCAGCTCGGGCCGGCTGAGGTCGTAGTCGGGGCCGGCCAGCATGCTGACGATGCCGGCCTCGCTGGCCCCATACGGGTGGGCCAGCACCGGCCCCGCCCGCTCCAGCAGCCGCCGGCGCAGGCTCGGGGCGGCGTCCGCGCCGATGTGGCTGATCGCCACCAGGCTGGACAGGTCGGCCCCGGACAGGTCCGGGGAGTCGAGGAGCTCCACCAGCAACGGCTCGACCAGGCACAGGTGGGTGATCCGCTCGGTCTCGATCGTGCGCAGCACCTCGGCCGGCTCGAACCGGTCCCGCAGCACCACTGTGCCGCCGCCGAGCAGGGTCTGGTCGACCAGCACCTGGGCGATGTATGCCAGCGGCGTGCACACCAGCTGCCGGCGGTGCCGGTCCATGCCGGTGTCGACGGTGCGGGTCCAGCCGGCCACGGTGCGGCGGCTGGCCTTGGAGACGCCGGTCGTGCCGCCGGAGGACACCAGCAGCGCCAGGTCGTCGGCGCGGCTCCGGCTCGCGGGCGGGACGGCCGGCTCGACCTCGTCCGGGTGGACGCGGTCGAGCACGATGCCGGTAGGCACCGACCCGCGGGCCACCGCCGACTCGACGATCGTCCCGGTACCGGGAAAGCCGACCAGGACGTCCGGGCGTACGGCAGCGAGGAAGCCGGCGAGCTTCGCCGCGCCCTCCCCGTACGGGCAGCAGACGGTAGCGCAGCCGAGCAGGCCCGCGGCGTACCGGGCGGCGAGCGCCACCGGGGTCACCGGCGCGGCCAGCGCGACGACGTCGCCGCGGCCGATGCCGAGGGCGTCGAACCGGGCCGCCAGCGCGGCGACCAGGCCGCCGAACCGGGCGGCGGTCCAGCAGGAATCACGGTCCCGGACGAGCACGGTGTCCGGCTCGGTCGCGGCGCGGGCCAGGATCCGGTCCACAAAGGACAGTGAGTGGTCGATCTGTGCGGTGGTCATGACACTTCTTCCTGTTGGCAGTCAGCCGCGGACCGCGGCGGGGAACGGGGACGAGGCGGCGAGCAGCCGGCGGGCGCGGCGCCAGACCAGCTCGGCCTGCACGCCGAGCATGACGGCGATCATGACCATGACCTCGCCGAGACCGCCGGTCCCGGTCACGTGGGTGAGGTCCGCGACCGCGCCGAGGATGAACTTGACCGCGACCAGGCCGAGGAACAGGCCCACGGTCAGCGCCGTGCCTTGCGACCAGGCCAACCTGCCCTCCAGCCACACCTGGGTGTAGCGGGCCCGGACGGCGCCGACGACCAGGCTGAGCAGCAGGCTGGTGACGAGCAGCGCGACCGCCGCGGCGGAAGTCGGAGCGGCGAAGCCACCGACGGCGATGCCGATGACCGCGTAGATGATCGTGAGCTTGAACCGGCTCCTGGGCTCGATCTTGTTGCGGCGCGTCTGTCGGTAGATCGCGTAGCCGACCAGGGCCAGGATGATCAGCAGGTCGAACGGGGACATGACACTGAGCTCCCGGGACAGGCGCGCCGTCGGTCGGCGCGTTCGGCGCCAACCATCACCCGCTCCACTCTCACGCCGGTTGAACGGCCCGCACCGCCCGTTGAACCGGGCTTCAACCGGGCCGGGGCACGGTCGGAGCGTCAACCCGACAGCGTCGACCCGGAGCGGTCGACCGGAGCCAGGAGAACCCAGTCATGCGCCCGTCCACCGTCCTCGCCGGCACCGTCGCCGGCACCGTCCTCGCCCTCGGCATCGCCGGCACCGCCCTCGCCGCACCCGCCGCGACGCCGTCCGCCGGCCCGTCCGCGGCCGGCTCGCCCGCCGCCGTGTTCGTCTCGCCGGGCGCGGCCGCGCCGGGTCGAGTGGTCGGGATCTCCGGCACCTGCGCGCTGCCGGCCACCGGCACGCTGCCCACCGTCGTCTCGGTCACCTCGCCCGCCTTCACCGGCCCGGAGCGGTTCTCGAAGACCGACCCGGACGCCTTCGACGGCACCGCGACGCTCGCCAACGTCCGCGCCGGCAGCTACACCGTCACGCTGACCTGCAGCAACGGCACGGCGACGACGTCGGTCCGGGTACTGGCCGCGAGCGGCGGCGCCGGCGGGAACGCCACCCCGGGAGCCCCGGCCGTCCCGGCCCCGGCCTCCCAGGTCCCGGCGGCGAGCCCGGCCGGCTCCGCGGCTCCGGCCGAGCAGTCCGGATCCGGCTCGCACTGGGTCGGCGCGGGCATCGCCGTCCTGGCCGCCGGGGCCGCCGGCGCGACCGGCTTCGTCGTCGCCTCCCGCCGCCGCAACCGCACCGGCGCCCACCGCGACCACGCCGGCGTCTGAGCGCCCCGTACGGACAGGAGCGTTCGACGACCCAGACCCTCACCGCCCCGGTTCGGCCGCGCGACCGCGCGGCCGGGCCCGGCCCCCTGCGCCGGCACGCCTGGCTCGTGGTGCTCGCCGTCGGCGCGCTGCTGTTCCTGGCCGTGGAACGGACCATGGTCGGCACCGGCAATCCGAACTACGTGCCGGCCGCGATCCTGCTCGGCGCGAGCGTGATCCCGGCCGCGTTCCTGGCATTCGTCGACGGCCGCCGGCTGCCGTACTCGGTGCCGTTCGAGCTCGTCGCCGGCACCGCCTTCTTCGGTGGCGTGGTCGGCACGGTCGTCGCCGGGCTGCTGGAGTACGACACGATCCGCCACCTCGGCGGGCTGCCGATGCTCGGCGTCGGCGTGATCGAGGAAGCCAGCAAGCTGATCGCCCCGCTCGCGCTGCTGCCGTTCCTGCGCGTGGCCGGCCGGACCGTCACCCGCGCCGACGGGCTGCTGCTCGGCGTCGCCTGCGGCGCCGGCTTCGCCGCCCTCGAGACGATGGGCTACGCCTTCGTCACCCTGCTGCACAGCGGCGGCAGCATCACCGACACCGTCGACACACTGGCGCTGCGCGGCGTGCTCAGCCCTGCCGGGCACATGGCCTGGACCGGCATCGCCGCCGGCGCGCTCTACGCGGCGGCCGCGTCCGGCTGGCAGCGCCGCCGGGTCCTGCAGTTCGGACTGTCCTTCGCCGCGGCCGTCGTCCTGCACACGCTCTGGGACGGCATCGGAACGCCCCTGGCGTACGGGGTCCTGGCGGTCGCGAGCCTCGGGCTGCTCTGGCTGACCGCGCACCGCACCCTACGAACTCAGGAACAGTCATGACGATCGCCACCGTCGACGCCGCGCCTTCCGACCCTCGGTCCCGCAAGGACGCCGAGGTCGTGCCTGCTCGTGAACTCGCTCGTGCGATCCAGCAGGTAGCGGTCCTGGTCGACGAGGACGCCAACACGTACACCAGAGCTTCCGTCCGACCGAGTGGCCTGAGTCAGAGGCGTCGATCACCATCGTGGAGGGTTGAGCTCAGCGAGTCATCTGGCCCGATCGGCGGAATGAGCGGACGACCGCGCTCCGCGGCATCTGCGGATGTGATGCGGTGACGACAGGGCACGCTGAGCGGATGGCGCACGGACCGAGCGCCAGAGCCCCACCACCGCCGGATACTGGCCGCCCCAGGCCTGGGCGAACTCGTCGAACCGGTCCACTGCCGCCGCGGCGGTCGGTGCGGTGTAGATCGGCCGCAGTTGCTTGCCGAGCGCATCCCAGTCGCGCCGGGAGGCGTAGCGGAAGGTGTTGTCGACGCCCTCAGTGCGGGCCCTGTCCACAAGCTGCTGAACGAGCTGCTGGGTATCGATCTGCTCCGGCAGGGGCGAGATCGTCTCGGTCACCGCTGGTCCTTCCCGCCAAGCGAGCTCGGCGTGTCAGAACCAGTTACACCGACACCAACCGTCAGCACGAACAGGTCTGCCCAGTGAGCGGATGCGGGTGTGGTTCCGTGCCGTCGCTGGCCCGAGTATCGGCAATCGGACAGATGAACTGCTCGCCGGCGAACAGACGACATAGGCGCCCGGTGACAGTCTTCAAGCTCACCAGCCCGCCAGATCAGCTCAGGCGCGCTCCGCGCCGTCGTGCTTCGCCGCACCGGTGCGAACCCGTCGCGCCCTCATCCCCGAAGGAGTCCGACCATGCAACGACGTTCCTCCGACACCACCTCCCCGACCCGCAGCTCCCTGATCCGCAAGCTCGCCGCGTCCGCCGCCATCTCGATCACCGCCGCCGTCGGCGTCGGTGCGCTCCTGCCGGCCTCGCCGGCCTCGGCCGCCTTGCCGATGTACAACCCCAGCACCCAGCTGGGCGCCTACCCGGTCCCGGCCACGGAGCCCAGCAGCTCCACCCAGGTGCTGCCCCAGGTCGACGGCGCCGTCGGTACGCCGACCCAGATCGCCATGACCGGCAACGCCGACGTCACGAGGCCGCAGGCCCTCGGGGTGATGCGGTATGCCGGCAGTTCGACCAGTCACGTGATGACCTTGAACGCCATATTCAGCGCCGACACGACCTGGCACTTCCAGCGGATCGGGTTCACCGCCGTGGTCAACCCGTCGACGAATCCGCAAGCCTCCCTCCGCCTGGCCACCCCGGTCTACCGGATCATCAACTACGCGTTCGGCGGCCCGGAGTGCCTCACGGCGCAAGCCGTGGTGCCGCCCGCCACGCCTGTCATCGACGCGCCTGTTACGGCCTCCACCTGCGTCGCGCCCGGCCAGGTCGGCGACACGAGCCAGCTGTGGCTGGTCGGAAGCCCCGGACTCAAGAACGCGATCTTCGACCTCAGCACCGGAACCTTCACGCCCAGCTCGGCCTACCAGTACTACTCGCCCGCCGTCCAGCGCACCTTCGTGGGCGCGACGCCGGACTACCAGCACAGCGTCATCGAGAACTTCGACTCGCTCACCCTCAACAGCACCAACAACGACGTCACCCAGACACCGGTCCTCTCGGCCGAAATCTTCCAGCCCAACGGCCAGGGCTCCACCGCGGGGCTGCACGGCCAGGCCGAACCGTCGACCGACACCAGCAACTCGACCTGGAACCTGCAGGTTCCGGCCTCGGGATAGCCGCCCCGGATCAAAGCCGGCATCAGATCGCGACCTTCGACGATTGACGACCGGGCCGCCTATCCCCTGCGATCCGAATCAGGTCAACCAGACCAACCAGCTATGGATCGCGAGGGACAATGCGGACGATCCGACCAACGATCGACACCACTGAGACCGCGCGCGTCGCCGGAGTTCGCGACGGGTCGACCGCCAGCACACCATCCAACCAGGCCGTTCGTCCCGTGCCGCTCCGCCGTCCTCGGCGATTGACAGGCAAGTAACGACTTGCCTATGGTCGTGGCGATGGGGGACGTCTTCAAGGCCTTGGCGGATCCCACCCGGCGGGCGATCCTCGACGAGCTGACGGACCGGAACGACCAGACCCTCTTCGAGCTGTGTTCGAGGCTGGCCACCAAGCACCACGTCGCCTCCTCGCGGCAGGCGG
>DASYKU010000136.1 GCA_035995165.1 Mycobacteriales bacterium | reverse complement strand
GGGCGGCGCTTGATCTTGTTGCCCAACCAGACCAGCGGGTCGTACTTCCGGTCGACGACGCGCTCCTTCATCGGGATCAGCGCGTTGTCGGTGATCTTGATGTGCTCGGGGCAGACCTCGGTGCAGCACTTGGTGATGTTGCAGAACCCGAGGCCGTGCTCCTCCTGGGCCACGTCCTTGCGGTCGGCCTGGTCCAGCGGGTGCATGTCGAGCTCGGCCACCCGCATGAGGAACCGCGGCCCGGCGAAGGACTGCTTGTTCTCGTCGTGGTCACGCACGACGTGGCAGGTGTTGTTGCACAGGAAGCACTCGATGCACTTGCGGAACTCCTGCGAGCGCTCGACATCGACCTGCTGCATCCGGTACTCGCCCGGGGCCAGGTCCGCCGGCGGCTGGAAGGCCTGGACCTCGCGGGCCTTCTGGTAGTTGTAGCCGACGTTCGTGACCAGGTCCCGGATCACCGGGAAGGTCCGCAGCGGCGTGACCGTCACGGTCTCGGTCTGCTCGAACGTCGACATGCGGGTCATGCACATCAGCCGCGGCTTGCCGTTGACCTCGGCGCTGCAGGAGCCGCACTTGCCGGCCTTGCAGTTCCAGCGGACGGCCAGATCGGCGGCCTGGGTGGCCTGCAGCCGGTGGATGATGTCCAGCACGACCTCGCCGTCGTTCACCTCGACGGTGTAGTCGGCGAGCTCGCCGCCGGCGTCGTCCCCGCGCCAGACCCGGAAGTGGTGCTCGTACCCCATGCTGGATCAGGCTCCTTCGGGCGGGTCGGCGGGGAGATCGGCCTTCTTCTCGGCACCGGGCAGCTGCTCCAGCTCCGCCGGCGTCATGTACTTCGACAGCTCGCTCCACTCGAACAGCGAGAGCAGCTCCAGCGGCATGGTCGGCAGCGGCTGCCGGGCCACCGACACCGCGTCCTCGCTGCCGGGGTCGCCGGTCAGCGTGCAGACCAGGTTGACCTTGCGCCACTCCGGCTCCATCGCCGGGTGGTCGTCGCGGGTGTGGCCGCCGCGGGACTCGGTCCGGATCAGCGCGGCCTTCGCGACGCACTCCGAGACCAGCAGCATGTTGCGCAGGTCCAGCGCGATGTGCCAGCCGGGGTTGAAGAACCGGCCGCCCTCGACGCTGACCTTGGCCACCCGGCCGCGCAGGTCCTGCAGCGCCAGCAGGGCCTGCTCGACCTCCTCGGCCTTGCGGATGATGCCGACCAGGTCGTTCATAGACTGCTGGAGATCGGACTGGATCGTGTACGCGTTCTCGCCGCCCTTGAGGCTGAACGGCGCCAGCGCCGACTCCTCGGCCGCGGTCACGTCGGCCTCCGCCGTGACCGGCAGCGCGCCGCCCAGGCTCTTCACGTACTCGGCGGCCGAGGTGCCCGAGCGCATCCCGAACACCAGCAGGTCCGACAGCGAGTTGCCGCCGAGCCGGTTGGAGCCGTGCATGCCGCCGGAGACCTCGCCGACCGCGTAGAGCCCCGGGACCTTGGACTGCTGGGTCTCCGGGTTCACCTCGACGCCGCCCATCACGTAGTGACAGGTCGGGCCGACCTCCATCGGCTCGGCGGTGATGTCGACGTCCGCCAGTTCCTTGAACTGGTGGTACATCGAGGGCAGCCGGCGCTGGATCTCGTCGGCCGGCAGCCGGGACGCGATGTCCAGGAACACGCCGCCGTTGGGCGATCCGCGGCCGGCCTTGACCTCGGAGTTGATGGCCCGGGCGACCTCGTCGCGGGGCAGCAGCTCCGGCGGCCGGCGGTTGTTGTCGGGGTCGTCGTACCAGCCGTCGGCTTCCTTCGGATCCGTCGCGTACTGGTTCTTGAAGACGTCCGGGATGTAGTTGAACATGAAGCGCTCACCCTCGGAGTTCTTGAGGATGCCGCCGTCACCGCGCACGGACTCGGTGACCAGGATTCCCTTCACCGACGGCGGTGAGACCATGCCGGTCGGGTGGAACTGGATGAACTCCATGTTGATCAGCGTCGCGCCGGCCCGCAGCGCCAGCGCGTGCCCGTCGCCGGTGTACTCCCAGCTGTTGCTGGTCACCTTGAACGACTTGCCGACGCCGCCGGTCGCCAGGATCACGGCCGGCGCGGAGAAGGCCAGGAAGCGCCCGTTGTCCCGCCAGTAGCCGAACGCGCCGGAGATCCGGTCGCCGTCCTTCATGAGCTCGGTGATCGTGCACTCGGCGAAGACCCGGATCCGGGACTCGTAGTCGCCGGTGTCGCGGAAGTCCTCCTGCTGCAGCGACACGATCTTCTGCTGCAGCGTCCGGATCAGCTCCAGGCCGGTGCGGTCGCCGACGTGCGCCAGCCGCGGGTACTCGTGCCCGCCGAAGTTGCGCTGGCTGATCTTGCCTTCCTTGGTCCGGTCGAACAGGGCGCCGTACGTCTCCAGCTCCCAGACCCGCTGCGGCGCCTCCTGGGCGTGCAGCTCGGCCATCCGGTAGTTGTTCAGGAACTTGCCGCCGCGCATGGTGTCGCGGAAGTGGACCTGCCAGTTGTCCTTGGAGTTGACGTTGCCCATCGCCGCGGCGGCGCCACCCTCGGCCATCACCGTGTGGGCCTTGCCGAACAGCGACTTGCAGATGATCGCCGTGCGCATACCGGCTTCACGGGCGGCGATCGCGGCCCGCAGGCCGGCCCCGCCGGCGCCGATCACCAGGACGTCGTACTCGTGCCGCTCCGGCTGCTCTGTCATGGCTGTCTCCTAACCGACGAATCGGAGGTCGGAGAACCACCCGGCGGAGACGGCCATGACGTAGAAGTCCGTCACCACCAGGGTTCCGAGGGTGGTCCAGGCCAGTTGCATGTGCTTGCCGTTGAGCTTGGAGACGAAGCCCCAGGCCTGATAGCGCACGGGGTGCTTCGAGAAGTGCCGCAGCCGGCCGCCGATGATGTGCCGGCAGGAGTGGCACGAGGCCGTGTACGCCCAGAGCATCACCACGTTGACCACCAGGATCACGTTCCCGAGCCCGAAGCCGAACCCACCGGGGGAGTGGAACGCGCGGACGGCGTCGAGCGTGTTGATCGCCGAGAGGATGATCGCGAAGTAGAAGAAGTAGCGGTGCGAGTTCTGCAGGATGCCGGGGAAACGGCTCTCGCCCTGGTACTTGCCGTGCAGGTCCGGCACCCCGCAGGCCGGCGGCGAACCCCAGAACGACCGGTAGTAGGCCTTCCGGTAGTAGTAGCAGGTCAGCCGGAAGAGGCCGAGGAACGGCAGCGAGAGCGCGGCGTACGGCAGGATCGGCCAGTCGGGGAGGAACCGGCCGAACTCGGCGGCCTCGGGCGTGCAGCCGGTGGAGATGCAGGGCGAGTAGAACGGCGTCAGGTAGTGGTAGTCGGCCACGTAGTACCACTTCTGCATGAAGGCCCGGACCACGGCGTAGAGGATCCACGCGGTCAGCAGGACCACCGTGGTCACCGGCGAGCGCCGCCAGTTGTCCGTGCGCAGCGTGCGTGCCGCGATGGCGGCGCGGGCGCCGGACGCGGTGCCCGCGGGTGTGTCGAGGGTGCCCGAGGCCATGTGTTTCTCCACGTTGAGGTTGCGGCGTCGGCGGTATGGGGGCTGCCGTAGGGCGGCACGCCCCGGGACCGAACGATGCACAGTATTCTGCGCCCGGTTGTTCCGGCATGCCGGGTCGGATGCTGTGAGTCTGGCCACCGGCGCAGGTCAGGCAGGCGTCCGGGTATTCTGGTTAGTCGTGCCCACCAGAAACGACATCCGCGACGTCGCGATCGTCGCCCACGTCGACCACGGCAAGACCACGCTGGTGGACGCCATGCTCTGGCAGTCCGGAGCATTCGGCAGCCACGCGAGTGAACCCGACCGCATTCTCGACTCGATGGACCTCGAGCGCGAGAAGGGCATCACGATCCTCGCCAAGAACACCGCGGTGCGGTACGGCGGGACCCTCATCAACATCGTCGACACCCCCGGCCACGCCGACTTCGGCGGCGAGGTGGAGCGCGCGCTGTCCATGGTCGACGGCGTGCTGCTGCTGGTCGACGCGAGCGAGGGACCGCTGCCGCAGACCAGGTTCGTGCTGCGCAAGGCGCTGGAGGCCCGGCTGCCGGTGGTGCTGGTCATCAACAAGGTGGACCGGCCGGACGCGCGCATCGCCGAGGTCGTCGACGAGACGTACGAGCTGTTCCTGGACCTGGAGGCGAGCGAGGAGCAGATCGAGTTCCCGATCGTCTACTGCCACGCCAAGGCCGGCCGGGCCTCGCTCACCCGGCCGAAGGACGGCGAGACGCCGGACAACGACAACCTCGGCCCGCTGTTCGACACCCTGGTGGCGACCGTGCCGGCACCGACCTACACCGACGGCGTGCCGCTGCAGGCGCGGGTGGCCACTTTGGACGCCTCGCCGTACCTGGGCCGGCTGGCGCTGTGCCGGGTCCACAACGGCACCATCAAGCGCGGCCAGCAGGCCGCCTGGTGCAGGGCCGACGGCACGATCGAACGGGTCAAGATCAGCGAGCTGCTGATGACCAACGGGCTCGAGCGCAAGCCGGTCGACGAGGCCGGCCCCGGCGACCTGGTCGCGGTGGCCGGCATCCCGGAGATCACCATCGGCGAGACGCTGGCCGACCCGGACGACCCCCGGCCGCTGCCGGTGCTGGCGATCGACGAGCCGTCGATCTCGATGACCCTCGGCGTGAACACCTCGCCGCTGGCCGGCCAGAGCGGCACCAAGATGACCGCCCGGCTGGTGAAGAACCGGCTGGACGCCGAGCTGGTCGGCAACGTCTCGATCCGGGTGCTGCCGACCGAGCGGCCGGACACCTGGGAGGTCCAGGGCCGCGGCGAGCTGCAGCTGGCCGTGCTGGTCGAGATCATGCGCCGGGAGGGTTTCGAGCTGACCGTCGGCAAGCCGCAGGTGGTCACCCGGGAGGTCGACGGCAAGATCCACGAGCCGATGGAGCGCCTGACCATCGACGTGCCGGAGGACTACGTCGGGGTGATCACCCAGCTGCTCGGGCTGCGCAAGGGCCGGATGGAACAGATGGTCAACCACGGCACCGGCTGGGTCCGGCTGGAGTACGTGGTGCCGGCCCGCGGGATGATCGGCTTCCGCACCGAGTTCCTCACCGAGACCCGGGGGACCGGCCTGCTGCACCACGTCTTCGAGCGGTACGAGCCCTGGCACGGCGAGCTGCGGACCCGGCCGAGCGGCTCGCTGGTCGCCGACCGCCGCGGCCTGACCAGCACCTACGCGCTGTTCAACCTGCAGGAGCGCGGCTCGATGTTCTGCTCCCCGGGCACCGAGGTCTACGAGGGAATGATCATCGGCGAGAACGCCCGCGCCGACGACATGGACGTCAACCCGACCAAGGAGCGCAAGCTCACCAACGTCCGGTCGTCCTCCGGTGAGGAGCTGGAGCGGCTGGTGCCGCCGCGGCTGCTGTCGCTGGAGCAGGCGCTGGAGTTCTGCCGCGAGGACGAGTGCGTCGAGGTGACTCCGGGTGCGGTCCGGATGCGCAAGGTGGCGCTGGCCCAGCACGACCGCGAGAAGCTGCGGGGACGGCGGGCGAAGGCGAACCTTCCGCAACTCTGACACACTTCCGGGTCACTCGGCGTAACGGCCGGGAGGCGCCCCCTTCGGCCGCCCGGCGCAGCCCCGAGCAGGCCGTTCGGGGATGGAAGGCGGGAGACGCCACGGCCCAACGTCGGTTCGGTCACTCCTTGGTCACGATTGGCTGACCACGTCTGATGCCCCGCACGGACGCTGGCTACTGTCGCCCAGTCCGGCGGCACCCCCCGTTGGATCCGGTGTGCTCCCGCGCATCGCGGGACGGAGGAGGCGCAAGAACGTGAAGTTGTGGAGGAAGTCGGCGCTCATCGCGCCCGCGGTCATCATCGCGATGACCGCCGCTGCCTGTGGTGGTGGCGGAGATAGTGGCAGTAGTGGTGGAACCAGTGGTGGCGGCACGCAGAACGGCGGCCAGCTGGTCTATGGCCTTGACACGGCGTTCCCGGACAACCTGTTCCCGCTGATCTCGGCGGGAAACTCGGTCGCGACCGCGTACGCCGAGATCCGCGTGCTGCTCTCGCCCTACCGGCTGTACCCGGACTTCACCTACAAGCCGGACAACGACCTCGTCACCGGTGAGCCGACCAGTGCGGTCACTGGCGGCAAGCAGGTCGTCACGTACAAGATCAACCCGAAGGCCGTCTGGAGTGACGGACAGCCGATCACGGCCAAGGACTTCGAGTTCACCTGGCAGATCCAGAAGAGCTCGGACCCGAAGACCGGCGGTTGCGCCGACCTGATCTCCACCGTGGGCTACGACCAGATCGCCTCTGTCGAGGGCTCCGACAGCGACAAGACGGTCACCGTCACCTACGACAAGCCGTACGGTGACTGGAAGACGCTGTTCACGCTGTTCCCGCAGCACTCGATGGACAAGGGCAGCCCGACGGCGAACTGCGCCGCGGTCAAGGCCGGCTGGCCGACCGCGTCCGGCATTCCGATCGCCAGCGGTCCGTACCTGCTGGACAAGGCCGGCATCGACTCCGGCAAGCAGATCATGACCCTCACCAAGAACCCGAAGTGGTGGGGCGAGGGGTCGAAGCTCGACCGCATCATCATCCAGAGCATCGGCAACGACCCGACGGTGTCGGTCAACGCGCTGCGCAACAACGAGGTGCAGCTGATCTACCCGCAGCCGCAGCTCGACCTGGTGAAGCAGATCAAGGGCCTCGAGCCGACCGTCACCAGCAGCACGAACTTCGGTCTGTCGTTCGAGCACCTGGACTTCAACACCAAGGACGCCCAGCTCGGTCAGCTGCCGATCCGGCAGGCGATCGCGTACGCGTTGAACCGTCCGGACATCGTGGCCAAGACCGTCGGCCAGTTCGACGGCCGCGCGCAGGTCCTGAACAACCGCTACCTGGTCAACAACCAGCCCGGGTACAAGGACAACAGCGGCGGGCTGTACGCCAAGCAGGACATCTCCAAGTCCGACGCGCTGCTGACGGGTCTCGGATACGCCAAGGGTGCCGACGGCATCTACGCCAAGGGTGGCCAGAAGCTGTCCTTCGAGATCATGACCACGCAGGCCAACCCGCTGCGTGAGGCCACGATCGACGTCATCACCCAGCAGCTGAAGCCGGCCGGTATCCAGATCAAGAAGTTCCTCAACCCGGACATCTTCGCCGGGCCGGAGAAGCCTCGCAGCCTGGAGGGCGGCCAGTTCCAGATCGCCCTGTTCGCGTGGGTCAGCTCGCCCGCGGCCAGCCAGAACGCGTCGATCTACGCCAGCCCCAAGGGCGACAGCATCGGCCAGAACTACAGCCGCGCCGGTGACCCGGCTGTCGACGCCCTGCTCCCGCAGGTCGCGGCGGCCACCGACGCGACAGCGACGCAGGACCTGAGCAACCAGGTGGACTCGCTCCTCTGGAAGGACATGTACACCCTGCCGCTGTTCCAGAAGCCGACGTTCCTCGCGTACAGCAGCAACTACACCGGCATCGTGGAGAACGCGACCAACGCCGGTCCGCTGTGGAACTCGACGGCGTTCGCCCGCAAGGCGGGGTAGTCAGCACGACCGAGCAAGGGCCGGCTGTCCGTAGCCGGTAGCTAGGAAGGTTGGTGGCCTCCCGGGACGGGAAACCCCGTACCGGGAGGCCGCCTCCGTCTTCCGTCCAGCACCCGACCATCTCCCGGTGGGTGATCTCGCGGCGTAAGGTGACGCTCATGCTGCTGTACAGCATTCGACGCATATTGGCGTCGATCCTGGTGCTGCTGGCCAGCTCCGCGCTGGTCTTCGTGCTGACCGCGCAGACGGTTGACCCCCTCTCGCAGTACCGCACGCGACAGCCCGTCCCGTCGGCCGCGTTCTTCGCCCAGAAACGGGCTGAGCTGGGCTTGGACAAGCCGATCCTGGCGCGTTACTGGGACTGGCTGACCGGGGTGCTGCACGGCGACTTCGGCAACAACATCAACGGGGTGCCGGTCCGCGGTGACCTCTTCGAGCGGCTCGGCGTCACCGCGCGCATGGTCGCGGCCGCGATGCTGCTGGCGATCGTGCTGGCGGTCATCGTCGGTGTGGTCACCGCGGTGCGGAAGAACAAGGCCTCCGACTACGTCGCGACGATCATCTCCTACGTCCTCATCGCGCTGCCGGTGTTCTGGTTCGCGGTGCTGCTCAAGGTCTTCGTCGCGATCAAGTTCAACCAGCTGGTCGGCAAGACGTTGCTCTACACCGCCAGCGAGGAGTCACCCGGCATCTCGACGTACGGGACGACCGCGGAGATCTTCAAGGACCGGTTCCAGCACCTGGTGCTGCCGACGATCGCGCTCGCCGCGATCACGTACGCGGCCTGGAGCCGGTTCCAGCGCGCCTCGATGCTCGACGTCATGAGCTCGGAGTACATGCGCTTCGCCCGCGCCAAGGGTCTGCCGTACCGGAAGGTGCTGCTCAAGCACGGCCTGCGTAACGCGCTGATCCCGACCACCACCGTCGTGGCCCTCGGCATCGGCGGGGTCTTCGGGGGCGCGATCATCACCGAGACAGTGTTCAACTGGAACGGTATGGGGAGATATCTGACCCAGAGCGGACTCGGTCAGAACGACATCAACGTCGTGACGGGATGGCTCATCGTCTCGTCCTTCTTCATCGTGTTGTTCAACCTCATAGCTGACCTCTTGTACGCGGTCCTGGATCCGCGCATCCGGCTGAGCTGAGGAACTCCGAGGGAACGAGGGCGACATGACCACCGATGTCCAGCAGGCAACGGCGCCGCCGCGGAGTACCGCCACGGCCCCGGTCGAGCGTGAGTTCACCGTCAAGTCCCGGAGCCAGACCCAGCAGGCCCTGCGGCGTTTCCTGCACAACCGGCTCGCCGTCGGCGGGCTCGCGGTGTGGGTGTTGATCCTGCTCGTCTCGTTCATCTACCCGCACTTCTACAAGTACGGGTTCAGCGACCAGGACTCGGCCGCGCTGTCGGTCGGCCCGGGCACGCTCGGCCACCCGCTCGGCACCGACGAGATCGGCCGTGACCTGCTGGCCCGGATGATGCGCGGGATCCAGCGCTCGACGTACATCAGCGTGATCTTCGTGCTGATCGCCGGCTTCCTCGGGATAACGGTCGGCGCGGTCGCCGGCTACTTCGGCCGGTGGATCGACAACATCCTGATGCGTGTCGTCGACATCATCCTGACCGTGCCGATCCTCGTCGCGATCATCGTCATCGCGGCGAACTTCCCCAGCGCCCGGTCCCCGCTCGGCATCGCGTTGTTCATCGCGCTGCTCGGCTGGATGGACCTGGCCCGGATCGTGCGCTCGACGTTCCTGTCCCTGCGCGAGCGGGAGTACGTGGAAGCGGCGCACGCGCTGGGCGCCTCGAACCGGCGCATCATCCTCAAGCACCTGATCCCCAACTCGCTCGGTCAGATCATCGTCTGGGGCACCCTGGGCGCGGCGACGGCCGTCATCAGCGAGGCGGCGCTGAGCTACCTCGGCTACGGCGTGCAGGGATCGGACACCTCGCTCGGCTCGCTGGTGGCCAACGGCGCGCAGGCGGCGGAGACCCGGCCCTGGTTGTTCTACTTCCCGGGCCTGGCGATCCTGCTGATCGTGCTGTCGATCAACCTGATCGGCGACGGCATCCGGGACGCCTTCGACCCGTCGGCCAACCGGGTCCGCTGACCCCGGTCCGACGGCCCCACCTCACCCTCACCGCACACCCCGTCCGGAGTTCTCCCGGGCCTTGTCGAGCGGAGCCCTATGTCCACCCTGACCGACACCACCGAGCAGGACCGTCGGTCCAGCACGGGCGCGTTGTTGGAGGTCGACGACCTCAACGTGCGCTTCCCGACCGACGACGGCGTCGTGCACGCCGTACGCGGGGTGAGCTTCGCGCTGCATCCGGGTGAGGTGCTCGGCATCGTCGGTGAGTCCGGCTCCGGCAAGTCCGTGACCTCGATGGCGGTCATGGGGCTGCTGCCGGGCTCGGCGAACATCACCGGGTCGGTCAAGTTCCGCGGCCGGGAGCTGCTCGGCCTCGGCGACCGGCAGTTGTCCGCGGTCCGCGGCAAGCAGGTCGCGATGGTCTTCCAGGACCCGATGACCTCGCTCGACCCGGTCTACAAGATCGGCGTGCAGATCGCCGAGACCGTCCGGCAGCACGACAAGTCGGTGTCCCGCGCGGCCGCGCGGGCCCGCGCGGTCGACCTGCTCAAGCTGGTCGGCATCCCCAACGCGGGCGACCGCATCGACTCCTACCCGCACGAGTTCTCCGGCGGCATGCGCCAGCGCGTGGTCATCGCGATCGCGATGGCCAACCAGCCCGAGGTGATCATCGCCGACGAGCCCACCACCGCTCTGGACGTCACCGTGCAGGCGCAGGTGCTGGAGGTGCTCAAGACCGCCCAGGAGGAGACCGGGGCGGCCACCGTCCTGATCACCCACGACCTCGGCGTCGTCGCCGGCATGGTCGACCGCGTCCTGGTCATGTACGCGGGGCGCGCGGTGGAGAAGGGCAGCGTCGAGGACGTCTTCTACCGCGCCCGGATGCCGTACTCGATCGGCCTGCTCGGCTCGATGCCGCGCATCGACGCCGGCGAGAAGCAGCGGCTGACCCCGATCAAGGGCTCCCCGCCCTCCCTGATCAACCCGCCGCCGGGCTGCCCGTTCGGCCCCCGCTGCCCGCTGCACTACTCCGAGTGCGACGTCGAGGAGCCGGACCTGCGCCGGGTCGACGGGCGCGACCACACCGCCGCCTGCATCCGGGTCGAGGAGCTGGTCGAGACCGAGGTCGCGGCCGAGGACATCTTCAGCCAGGACTCCTCGGACACGACGCTCGCGGCCGCGTCCGAGATCGGCGCCGGGGCCGGCGACGAGGCCGTGCCGATCGAGGAGATCATCGCCGCGAAGGCCGAGGCCGAGGGCCAGCCGAGCACGAACGGCACCGCCCCGGCCGAGGCGGCCGTACAGCCGGCCGTCACCGCACGCGCGGACGACGCGGACGGACACCGCGATTCCGAGGAGCGGGCATGACGACGACCGAGGACCAGCCCGCCGCGGAGGCGCGGCACCGCGGCATCGGCACCGACCCGGTGCTCGAGGTCCGCGGCCTGGAGAAGTACTTCCCGATCAAGGGCAAGGGCCTGGTCCGCCGGACCGTCGGCAACATCAAGGCCGTCGACGGCATCGACCTCACCCTCTACCCGGGCGAGACGCTCGGGCTGGTGGGCGAGTCCGGCTGCGGCAAGTCCACGACCGGCCGGGCGATCCTCAACCTGCAGCCGGCCACCGGCGGCTCGGTGAAGTACAACGGGCGCGAGCTGATCGGCCTGAGCCGGGCCCAGATGCGACCGCTGCGGCGCGAGATCCAGATCGTCTTCCAGGACCCGTACGCGTCGCTGAACCCGCGGCTGCCGGTGCTCGACATCGTCGGCGAGCCGTTGATCATCCACAAGGTCGTGCCGCGGTCCCAGCTGCGCAACCGGGTCAACGAGCTGCTGCAGCTGGTCGGCCTGAACCCCGAGCACAACAACCGGTACCCGCACGAGTTCTCCGGCGGTCAGCGGCAGCGCATCGGCATCGCCCGCGCGCTCGCGCTGGAGCCGAAGGTGCTGATCCTGGACGAGCCGGTGTCCGCGCTGGACGTGTCGATCCAGGCCGGCGTGGTCAACCTGCTGGAGGACCTGCGCGACCAGCTCGGCCTGTCCTACCTGTTCATCGCGCACGACCTGTCCGTGGTGCGGCACACCTCCGACCGGGTCGCGGTCATGTACCTCGGCAAGATCGTGGAGCTCGCCGACACCGAGGACCTCTTCGACCGGCCGGCCCACCCGTACACGCAGGCGCTGCTGTCCGCGATCCCGATCCCGGACCCGCAGCGGGAGCGGGCCCGGCAGCGGATCCTGCTGCACGGGGACGTGCCCTCGCCGGCCAACCCGCCCAGCGGCTGCCGGTTCCGGACCCGGTGCCCGAAGTTCGCCAACGAGCTCTCGGACGACCAGCGGGAGAAGTGCGTGACCGAGGACCCGCCGCTGATGGACCGCGGCAACGGCCACGACGCGGCCTGCCACTACGCGGAGGCCCTGAGCCTGCTCTGATCGGCTGCACCTAACCTGAAGGCATGTCTTCCGACGCCGGTCGCCGGCTGCTGCTCGTCCACGCCCACCCGGACGACGAGACCACCAGCACCGGTGCCGCGATGGCGCGGTACGCGGCCGAGGGCGCCGAGGTCACGCTCGTCACCTGCACCCTGGGTGAGGAGGGCGAGGTGCTGGTGCCGGCGCTGTCCCACCTGGCCGCGGCCGAGGGCGACCAGCTCGGCGGGTACCGCTACCACGAGCTGTCCCGGGCGATGGCCGAGCTCGGCGTCACCGACTACCGGCTGCTCGGCGGACCGGGGCGGTGGCGGGACAGCGGGATGATGGGCCTGGACACCAACGCCGCGCCCCGGGCGTTCTGGCAGGCCGACATGACCGAGGCGACGACCGCGCTGGCCGAGATCCTGCGCGAGGTCCGGCCCCAGGTCGTGGTCACGTACGACGAGAACGGCGGGTACGGGCACCCGGACCACATCCAGGCCCACCGGGTCGCGATGGCCGGGGTGGAGGCGGCCGCGGACCCCGGGTTCGCGGCGGCCGGCCCGGCCTGGTCGGTGCCGAAGGTCTACTGGACCGCGATGCCGCGCTCGGCCATCCAGCGCGGGATCGACATCATGATGGAGCAGGGGGAGTCCGGCTTCTTCGGCGCGAGCTCGGTCGACGACCTGCCGTTCGTGGTGCCGGACGAGCTGGTCACCGCCTCCCTGGACGCCCGCAAGTACCTGCCGCAGAAGGTCGCGGCGATGCGGGCGCACGCCAGCCAGATCGCCGCCGACGGTCCGTTCTTCGAGATGATGGACAAGCTGGGCGAGGAGGCGTTCGGGCTGGAGCACTACCGGCTGGTCCGGGGCGAGCCCGGGCCGATGGACGGTCCGGAGGGGCGCGAGACCGACCTGTTCGCCGGGCTGGACTGACCGTGCGCACCCGCAACGGTTCCTCCGACCCGGCCGGGTCGCCGCCGGCGGCCGGGCCGGCTCCCGCCCGGCGCCCGGGCGGCGCGGCGCCGGGATCCGGCCGGGTCGAGCCGTCGGGGGACGGACGGCATCAGCGGGGTGCGGCGCGCCGGGATCCGCCGGTCGACCACGGCACCGATCCCGTGGTCGTCCGGGCCCTGGCCGGGGTGCTGGTCGCGGTCGCCGCGGCCGGGCTGGCGCTGGTGGAGTGCTTCCTGGTGCCGCTGCGGATCGGCTCGGTGCCGTTCCCGATCACGATCCTGCTGGCGATGGCCGGCAACATCCTGCTGGCCCGCCTCGCCGTCCGGCAGACCGGCAGCATCGCCGCCGGCGCCGTCCCGGTCGCGCTCTGGCTGATCGTGGTGATCGTGCTCTCGCTGCCCCGGGCCGAGGGCGACCTGATCGTGCCCGGCAGCGTGACCGGGCTGGTGTTCCTGTTCGGCGGGACCGTGGCCGGCGCGTTCGGGGTCGCGTCCGAGATCACCCGAAGGGCCCGATCGGTCGCCGCCACGCCGAGGTAGCGTGGGAAGAGATGGATCACGCCTCGCGGGCAGCCGACCCGGTCCGGCAGCGGAGCTTCCGCGACGCGATGGGACTGTTCCCGACCGGCGTCACGCTGGTCACCGCCCGCGGCGCCGACGGCACCGACCACGCGATCACCGCGAACAGCGTGACCTCGGTGTCGCTGGACCCGATGCTGCTGCTGGTCTGCGTCGAGCACGCCTCCCGGCTGCACGCGGCGGTGCTGGAGTCCGGGCTGTGGGCCGTCTCGGTGCTCGGCCTGGACGGCGAGCCGGTGTCCCGGCGGCTGGCCCGCCGCGGCCACGACACCGCCGGCGCGCTGGCCGGCGTACCGCACTCGCGCGGCCCGCACACCGGCGCGCTGATGCTGGACACCGCGCTGTCGACGTTCGAGTGCCGGACCGTGGCCGCGCATCCCGGCGGTGACCACACGGTCCTCATGGGCGAGGTGCTCGCGGTCACGACGCCGCGGCCGGAGGCGCCGCCGCTCACCTGGCACCGCGGCCGCTACACGGCCCTGGCCGACCCGGTCGCGCTCGGCACCTCGGATGGGCACTGACCTGACCGGGTGACGGTCGGC
Source organism: Mycobacteriales bacterium (assembly GCA_035995165.1). NCBI lineage: Bacteria > Bacillati > Actinomycetota > Actinomycetes > Mycobacteriales > Mycobacteriales bacterium. The sequence goes on along the minus strand of DASYKU010000136.1, from coordinate 28,289 downwards.
GCGTCCGCTCCTGGCGCCGCGCGGCACCCGCCAGGATGGAGCGCCATGCCTTTCGTCGCCGACCTGCACATCCACTCGCGGTACTCGCGCGCGTGCAGCCGGGACTGCGACCTCGAGCACCTGGCCTGGTGGGCCGCGCGCAAGGGCATCGCGCTGATCGGCACCGGCGACCTGTGCCACCCGGCCTGGGCCGAGGAGATCCGGACCAAGCTGGTGCCGGCCGAGCCGGGACTGTTCCGGCTGCGCCCGGACCTGGAACGGGACGTGCTGGCCTCGCTGCCCGCGTCCGTACGGACCCCGGTGCGGTTCCAGCTCTCCGTCGAGATCTCCACGATCTACAAGCGCGACGACAAGACCCGCAAGGTGCACCACCTGCTCTACGCGCCCGACCTGGAGGTCGCCGGTGAGCTGACCCGGCGGCTCGGGCGGATCGGCAACATCTCCTCCGACGGCCGGCCGATCCTCGGGTTGGACTCCCGCGACCTGCTGGAGACGCTGCTGGAATCGGGCGAGGGCGGCTACCTGGTCCCGGCGCACGTCTGGACGCCCTGGTTCGCCGCGCTCGGCTCGAAGTCCGGCTTCGACTCGATCGCCGACTGCTACGCCGACCTGGCCGAGCACATCTTCGCGATCGAGACCGGGCTGTCCTCGGACCCGGCGATGAACCACCGGGTGTCCGCGCTGGACCGCTACCGGCTGGTCTCGAACTCCGACGCGCACTCGCCGCCGGCGCTGGGCCGGGAGGCCACCGTGCTGTCCTGCGACCTGTCCTACGCGGGGGTGCGGGCGGCGCTGGAGACCGGCGCCGGCCTGGACGGGACGATCGAGTTCTTCCCGGAGGAGGGCAAGTACCACCTCGACGGGCACCGGACCTGCGACGTACGGCTGGAGCCGGCGCAGACCCGGGAGCGCGACGGCCGCTGTCCGGTCTGCGGCAAGCCGGTCACGGTCGGGGTGCTGCACCGGGTCGAGGCGCTGGCCGACCGGCCGGACGGCTTCCGGCCGGCCGCCGCGCCGGGCTGGCGCTGCCTGGTGCAGCTGCCGCAGGTGGTGGGGGAGCTGATCGGGGTCGGCCCCAAGTCCAAGGCCGTGGAGGCCGCGGTGTCCCGGCTGGTCGACCGGTTCGGGCCGGAGCTGACGATCCTGCAGGACGTCCCGCTGGATGAGCTGACCCCGGTCGGGCCGCCCGGGCTGGACGAGGCGCTGCGGCGGCTGCGGGCCGGCGAGGTCGTGCTCGCCGGCGGCTACGACGGCGAGTACGGCGTGGTCCGCCTGTTCGAGCCCAAGGAGCTGGCCGACCTGCGGCCGGGCGGCACGGACACGCTGTTCGACCTGGACCTTCCGGCGCCGCGGCCGGCGCCGGCCCGGCCGGCGGCTCCCACCGGGTTGTTCGAGGCGCCCGAGCCGGTCGTCGTGGCCGAGCCGGAGCCCGTCGCGGTGGCGACCACCGTCCTGGACGGGCTGGACGAGGAGCAGCGGGCGGCGGCCGCGACGGCCGGGCCGCTGCTGGTGGTGGCCGGCCCGGGGACCGGCAAGACCCGCACGCTGACCACCCGGATCGCGCACCTGATCGCCGAGCAGGGCGTCCCGGCCCGGGAGTGCCTGGCGCTGACCTTCACCCGGCGGGCCGCGGGCGAGCTGACCGAGCGGCTGGCCGCGCTGCTGCCGACGCCGCCGCTGGTGACCACGTTCCACGGGCTGGGCCTGCGGATCGTGCGCGAGCAGGCGGCCCGGCTCGGCCTGGGCGAGGACGTCCGGGTCGTGGACGAGGCCGAGCGGCTCGCGCTGGCCCGGGAGGCGATGGGTCAGGACGCGCCGGCCCGGGACGTCCGGCGGCTGCTCGACCACGTCTCGCTGCTGGCCCGCGACCCGGACGCGCGCGAGCCGGAGCTGGCCGGGCCGCTGGCCCGCTACCGGGCCGGCAAGCGCGCCCGCGGGCTGGTCGACCTGGACGACCTGCTGGCCCGGCCGGTCGAGCTGCTGCGCTCGGACCCGGAGCTGGCCGCCGCCTACCAGCGGCGGTGGCCGCACGTGAGCGTGGACGAGTACCAGGACGTCGACCCGGCCCAGTACGCGCTGCTCACCCTGCTGGTCCCGGCCGGCGGCGACCTCTGCGCGATCGGCGACCCGGACCAGGCGATCTACTCCTTCCGTGGCGCCGACGTCGGCTTCTTCCTGCGCTTCGGCGAGGACTTCCCGGGCGCGCGCGAGGTCCGGCTGACCCGCAACTACCGCAGCACCGCGACCGTCGTGGACGCGGCGCTCGGCGTGGTCGCGCCGGCCACGCTGGTGCCCGGGCGGACGCTCACCGCGGTCGCGCCCGGGGACGGCCCGGCGACCGTCACCCTGCACACGGCCGCGGACGAGGCCGCCGAGGCCGCGTACGTGCTGGGCACGATCGAGCGGGTGCTCGGCGGGTCGGACCTGACCGCGCTGCTGCGCGGGGCGGCCGACCCCTGGACCGACGCGGTCCACTCGTACGCGGACTTCGCCGTGCTCTACCGGACCGACGCGCAGTCGGCGGCGCTGGTGGAGGCGCTGGAGGCGGCCGGGGTGCCGTACCAGAAGCGGTCGCACCACCGGCTCGGCGACCAGCCCGGCGTACGGGACCTGCTCGGCGTGCTGCGCGAGGACCTGGTCCGGGCGGCCGGCGACCCGCGGCCGGTGCTCGCCCGCGTCCGCGCCGCCGCCCAGGTCGCCATCGACCGCGCCGGCGGCCTGACCCCGGTCGCCGCCGCCCTCCCCACCCCGCCCCCGCCGCCCCCGCGACGGCCGCCCCCGTGACGGCCGCCCCCGTGACGGCCGGCTCCGCGACGGCCGCCCCCGCGACGGCCGCCCCCGCGACGGCCGCCCCCGTGACGGCCGGCTCCGCGACGGTTGATCCCGGGGGTGGCGGGGTTGGGGAGATCGGGGCGGATCAGTGGTCGTTGCTGACGCCGGCGACGGCGCGCGCCGCGGCGGCCGGGCGGACCGAGGCCGACCCGGCGCAGCGGGTGGCCGACCTGCGGGCCGCGGTCGAGCTGCTGACCCCGCTGGCCGAGCGGGCCGGCGCCGACGCGGCCCAGTTCCTGGCCGACCTCGCGCTCGGCGCCGAGGTCGACCTCTGGGACCCGCGCGCGGACCGCGTCTCGCTCCTCACCCTGCACGCGTCCAAGGGCCTGGAGTTCCCGGTCGTGTTCGTGGTCGGCTGCGAGGACGGCCTGCTGCCGATGCGCTTCGGCGACGAGGACGTGGACGCCGCCGAGGAACGCCGGCTGCTGTTCGTCGGCATGACCCGGGCCCGCACCCACCTCTCCCTGTCCGGCGCCCGCCGCCGTACGGTCCGCGGCCGGCCGACCGAACCCGCGCCGTCGCCGTTCCTGGCCGACCTCCCGCCGGCCCTGGTCGAGCGCACCACCCGCGCCGAACGCCGCCGCACCGTCCAGCTCCGGCTGATCTGATCACTTTCCGTCACCGGCCTCATGCCGTACGACACACACCGATGTCAGAGTTAATGCGGTTCAGCAACGCTCCGAGCCGTGTTGATCACGGGGTCGTCGGGTAACGATCTCGTACGGCGTGTCCACTCCTCCGGGACGGGATTCCCCGGAACGCTGGGCGCACGCGCACGCGGCAACGGGAGGCACCAGGTGGTCGAGGCAGGACGGGACGGGTGGTTCGCGGGTCCTCCGGGACCGAGCGGGACGGTGGAGGAGGCCCAGCGGGTCGCGTCCCGACTCGCTACTCCGAGTGAAGGCGCCACCCGCGCCGGGCTGCCCAGACGCCGATCCCAGGCCCACCTCGTCCCGGGCGCGTTCGAGGGCAGCACCCCGGACACGCCGGAGCGCTCCGCCGACGACGTCCGGGACCGGCTGCGCGGCTACCAGTCCGGCGTGCGCAAGGCGCGAGAGGCGAACTAGGAGGGCGCTACCACATAGTGGTAGCCATGGTGACGGAGGTAGCCGAGGCGGTCGTAGAGCGCGAGCGCGCCGGTGTTCTCCTCCGCCACCTGGAGGTACGTGCTGGTCGCGGCGCGCTCGGCGGCCCAGGCCAGCAGCGCCCGCATCACCGCGGTGGCCAGGCCCTGTCGCCGGTGCCCGGCGTCGACCTCGACCGCGGTCACCCCGAGCCAGCCCTCGTCGACCGAGCCCCGGGCGATCGCCAGCGGCGTGCCGCCCCGGTCCCGCAGCACCGCGAACCCGGGCTCGCGCGCGCCGGCCAGCACCGTCCGCGCGACCGGCGGCAGCTCCGCCCCGCCGCGGTAGTGGTAGAGGCTCAGCCAGTCCGCGCTCGGCGCGGGCTCGACGAGGACCGCATGCTCGGAGACGGGCAGCCGCCGCAGCAGCACGCCCACGTCGCCGGTCAGTACGGCCGTCGGGTTGTACGACCGCCAGCCCCGCTGTGCCAGCGCCCCGTCCAGCAGCTCCCGGGCCGGTGTCGGGATCGTGAAGCGGGCCGGCAGGCCGCGCTCGCCGTACCAGGCCGTGACGTCGGCCAGCGCCTGGTCCAGCGGGAGGCCGGGCTCGCCCAGCGGCAGCACCGAGTTCCCGCGGCCGGTCCAGCCCGCCGCCGCCCGCAGCAGCCAGCGCCCCAGCCAGCGGGTCTCGGGGGCCGGCCAGCCCTGCGCCGCAACCTCCTCGAGGGCCAGCACGTCCCGCGGCGCGGCCGCCACCGTCCTCATCACATTCACCGCCGATCGCGACATCTCGACTAGGCTTCCGTCCCGGCGGCGGACCACCAGGACGTCCGGTCCGGCGTCGACGAGGACACCCACCACGTCGGCCAGGCCCCCGTCGACGAACCGGCGGACGACCACCCTGTGCCCCAACGGTTCGGCCGCCGACATGGGCGGCATACTAAAGTCAGATCTCCGAGAGAGGACCGCGCCCGTGACGTACGTTATCGCCGAGCCCTGTGTGGATCTGCTCGACAAGGCGTGCATCGAGGAGTGCCCGGTCGACTGCATCTACGAGGGCAAGCGGATGCTCTACATCCACCCCGACGAGTGCGTCGACTGCGGTGCCTGTGAGCCGGTCTGCCCGGTCGAGGCGATCTTCTACGAGGACGACGTGCCGGAGAAGTGGCGCGACTACTACCAGGCCAACGTGGACTTCTTCGAGGACCTCGGCTCGCCCGGCGGCGCGGCCAAGATGGGCAAGATCGACAAGGACCACTCGTTGGTCTCGGCGCTGCCGCCGCAGGTTCACGACGAGCAGTGAGCGCCCGGTGAGCTGGGCGGGCGTGCTGCCCGACTTCCCCTGGGACCTGCTCGTGCCGCACAAGGACACCGCCGCCGCCCATCCGGACGGGCTGGTCGACCTGTCCGTCGGCACGCCGGTGGACCCGACGCCGGAGGTGGTCCGGGCGGCGCTGGCGGCCGGCTCGGACTCGCCCGGCTACCCGCTCACCGCCGGTACGGCCGGGTTCCGCGCGGCCGCGGCCGGCTGGCTGCGCCGGGTGCACGGCGTCACCGACCTGCCGGACGACGCCGTGCTGCCCACGATCGGCTCCAAGGAGCTGGTCGGGCTGCTGCCGCTGCTGCTGCGGGTCGGTCCCGGCGACCGGGTCGTGCTGCCGCCGGTGTCCTACCCGACGTACGAGGTGGGCGTCCGGATCGCGGGCGCCGAGCCGGTCCGGTCCGACTCGACCGTGGCCGCCGGTCCGGGCCCGGTCCGGCTGGTCTGGATCAACTCGCCGGCGAACCCGTCCGGGCGGGTGCTGCCGGTCGAGCACCTGCGCAAGGTCGTCGACTGGGCCCGCGAGCGCGGCGCCGTGGTCGCCAGCGACGAGTGCTACCTGGACTTCGGCTGGGAGGCCGAGCCGGTCTCGGTACTGCACCCGTCGGTGACCGGCGGCGACCACACCGGCGTGCTGGCCGTGCACTCCCTGTCCAAGCGCAGCAACCTGGCCGGCTACCGGGCCGGGTTCGTGGCCGGTGACCCGGCCCTGGTCGCCGGCCTGCTGGAGGTGCGCAGGCACGCCGGGCTGATCGTGCCGCGCCCGGTCCAGGACGCCGCCACGGTCGCGTACGGGGACGACGCCCACGTCGCGGTCCAGCGCAAGCGCTACCTGGACCGCCGGGCGCTGCTGCGGCCGGCGCTGGAGAAGGCCGGCTTCACCGTCGAGCACTCCGAGGCCGGGCTCTACCTCTGGGTGACCCGCGGCCGGGACTGCTGGGCCGAGGTCGCGGAGCTGGCCGCGCTGGGCATCCTGGTCGCGCCGGGCGGCTTCTACGGGCCGGCCGGGGCGAACCACGTCCGGGTCGCGCTGACCGCGACGGACGAGCGGGTCGCCGCCGCCGCGGACCGCCTCGCCGGTTAGGCCGCCGGCGGGATCTTCGCGACCTCGAACCGGACCCGGTCCGTGGCCGCACCCGCGTCCACCCGCCAGCCGTCCGAGCGGGTCCACCGCCGCCCGTCCAGCGCGACCGCCTCGATGCCGAGCCGGTCGGCCTTGGCCACCAGCCAGCCGGCCGTGGCCCAGGGCGCCTCACCCGGCTTGAGCTCGCCCATCTGGGGCGTCGCGGACAGCTTGGTGTGCGGCAGCTCCAGCGCCAGCAGCTGCATCACCTTGGCCGGCGACGCGGCCACCGTCGGCTCCGGGAACGAGCAGGACAGCAGCGCCGGCTCGGCCCCGGTGAAGGCCTTGGTCAGCGTCCCGGCCTGGTCCTCCCACTGCCGGTACGCCGTCGGGTGCGCGCTCTGCTGCACGGCCTGGGCGGCCGCGGTCAGCGGCATCGTCTCCCAGCCCCGCACCTTGACCAGCGCGTCGAAGAACTTCCCGGCCGAGTAGCGCGGGTCGAGGATCTGGCCCTGGCTGCCCCAGCCCTGCGACGGCCGCTGCTGGAACAGCCCGACCGAGTCGCGGTCGCCGTACTCGACGTTGATGAGCTTGGACTCCTGCAGTGCGGTGGCCAGCGCGACCGCCACCGCCCGGGACGGCAGCTTGCGGGAGATCGCGACCGCGCTGATCGTGGCCGCGTTCGCAGCCTGCTCCGTGCTCAGCGTGTACGGCGAGTTGATCACGTCGCAGCTGGCGGTCTGGGCCGCGGGCAGCTTGGTGTTGATCAACGACCGCACGACGTACGCCGTCCCGGTCACCAGCAGTCCGATGGCGACGAGGACGACGGCGGCGCGGCGCACCACGCGGCTCATGGGCACATCGTCTAGACGTTCGCGTGCAGCTCTGTGTTGAGACCGGACCAGGATCCGGCCGGGCCGCCGGAGCGGTCCACCACCTCGAGCGCGCCGGTGACGCTGTTGCGCCGGAACAGCAGGTTGTCCCGGCCGGAGAGCAGGCGGGCCTTGGCCACGGAGCCGCCGGGCAGCGTGAGCTTCGCCCCGCCCGTCACGTACGTCCCGGCCTCGACGATGCAGTCGTCGCCGAGCGAGATCCCGATGCCGGAGTTGGCGCCGAGCAGGCAGCGCCGCCCGATCGAGATGACCTCGCTGCCGCCGCCGGACAGCGTGCCCATGATCGAGGCGCCGCCGCCCACGTCGGAGCCGTCGCCGACGGTGACGCCGGCCGAGATCCGGCCTTCGACCATCGAGGCGCCGAGCGTGCCGGCGTTGTAGTTGACGAAGCCCTCGTGCATGACGGTGGTGCCCTCGCCGAGGTGGGCGCCGAGCCGGACCCGGTCCGCGTCGGCGATCCGGACGCCGGCCGGGATCACGTAGTCGACCATCCGGGGGAACTTGTCCACGCCGTACACGGCGACCGGGCCGTCGGCCAGCAGCCGCAGCCGGGTCTCCTCGAACGCCTCCGGCACCGCCGGCCCGGCCGAGGTCCAGACCACGTTCGGCAGCACGCCGAAGATCCCGGCCATCGACAGCTCGTGCGGGCGGACCAGCCGGGCGCTGAGCAGGTGCAGCCGCAGGTAGGCGTCGGGCGTGTCGGCCGGCGGCCGGCTCAGGTCGTCCAGCTGCACGGAGACCGGCCGCCGCTCGACCCCGCGGCGCTCGTCGGTCCGGGTCAGGGCCTGGAATGCGGCCGGGACCGCGGCGTCCGCCGGGCGCGGGCCGAGGGCCGGCGCCGGGAACCACACATCGAGCACCCGGCCGGTGCCGGTGACGGTGGCCAGCCCGTCGCCCCACGCACTCGCGGTCATCCGGCAACCGTACCGGTCCGCGGCAGGACCCGGTCGGTGCCGGCACTACGGTGACGCTGTGCGAGGCATCCGGTTGAAGGACATCGTGATCGACGCCCGGCACCCGGCCGGGCTGGCCCGGTTCTGGGCCACGGTCCTGGGGTACCAGGTCCGTCCGTACGAGGCCGACGACCTCGCCTTCCTGACCTCGATCGGGCGTACGCCGGAGAGCGACCCGGCCGTCGCGATCGACCCGCCGGACGGGGTGGACGCGCCGTCGGTGTTCTTCAACGAGGTCCCGGAGGTCAAGACCGTGAAGAACCGCCTGCACCTGGACGTCTGGCTGCCCGGTCCGGCGATCGAGCCGCTGGTCGGGCTCGGGGCCCAGGTCCTGCGCGGCCCGGACGAGGAGATCGACTGGTGGGTGGTCGCCGACCCGGAGGGGAACGAGTTCTGCGCGTTCCCGGCCCGATGAGCGGGCTCGACCTCGGCCTGTCCGGGGAGGACCTGACCGCCGCCCTGGTCGACTTCCCGTCGGTGTCCGGGACCGAGGGCCCGCTGGCCGACGCGGTCGAGGCGGCGCTGCGGGGTGCCGACGGGCTGGAGGTCGTCCGCGACGGCGACACGGTGCTGGCCCGTACGGCGCTGGGCCGGGCGCGGCGGGTGCTGCTGGCCGGGCACCTGGACACGGTCCCGATCGCGGACAACGTCCCGTCCCGGGTCGAGGGCGACCTGCTCTACGGCTGCGGTACGTCGGACATGAAGTCCGGGGTCGCGGTGCTGCTGCGGCTGGCCGCGCTGGCCGACCCGGCCGACGACCTGACCTTCGTCTGCTACGACAACGAGGAGGTCGAGGCGGCCAGGAACGGCCTCGGCCGGGTGGCCCGGACGCTGCCGGACTGGCTGACCGCCGACCTCGCGATCCTGCTGGAGCCGACGAACGGGGCGGTCGAGGCCGGCTGCCAGGGCACCATGCGGGCCGACGTGCTGGTCCGGGGCCGGCGCGCGCACAGCGCCCGGTCCTGGCTCGGCGTCAACGCGATCCACGCGGCGGCGCCGGTGCTGACCCGGCTGGCCGCGTACGAGCCGGCACGGGTGCTGATCGACGGCTGCGAGTACCGCGAGGGGCTCAACGCGGTCGGCGTCTCCGGCGGCGTGGCCGGCAACGTGCTGCCGGACGAGTGCCGGGTCAGCGTGAACTTCCGGTTCGCCCCGGACCGGTCCGAGGCCGAGGCGGCCGACCACATCCGCTCGGTCTTCTCCGGTCTGGACGCGGAAGTGTCCATCATGGACAGTGCGCCGGCCGCGCTGCCCGGGCTGTCCGCGCCGGCCGCGCAGGACTTCGTGGCCGCGGTCGGGACGACCCCGGTGGCCAAGTACGGCTGGACGGACGTGTCCCGGTTCGCCGCGCTCGGCATCCCGGCGGTCAACTTCGGCCCGGGCGACCCGAACCTGGCGCACACCCGGGAGGAGCACGTCGTCCGGTCCCGGATCGCGGACTGCGAGGACGCGCTGCGGGCGTACCTCACCCGGAGCTGATGCCCACCAGCTGACCGGTGATGCCGCGCCGGTCCGGCACGATCACCAGTGTCCCGCCCACGCCGGCCAGCGAGCCGGTGTCGCGGGGCTGCGCGCCGGCGGCGGCGCAGAACTGGCCGCAGCCGTCGTACCGGCGGGAGGCGACCACGCGGCCGGTGCCGTCCAGCACGGTGAGCAGGGTGCTGCCGGGGCCACCGGGGGACAGGCCCTGCAGCAGGTACCAGTGGGTGCCGTCGGTGCCGGCCAGCTGCTCGTGCTCGTCCGGGTCGGCGGTGGCCGCGGTCGGCGGCAGCCCGGTCGTCCACTGTGGACTGCCGGTGCGCGGGTCCAGGGCGACCGCGAGCGGACCGCGCCCGCGCCCGGGGGCCGGCAGCACGAACCGGCCGGCGACCACGGCACCGGTCAGCTGCTCGACGGCGGGGGCCGGCCGCCGCCAGAGCACCCGCCCGGTCGCGACCTCGACCCCGGCCAGCACGCCCTGCTCCCGCTCGTCGAACCAGATCCCGGCCACCCCGCCGGCCACCAGCACCGGCCGGTTCACGCCGCCGCTGATCACCGGCAGGTCCGAGATCGTGGCCGTCCAGGCGTCCGCCCCGGTGTCGACCCGGTACGCCGGCACCGTCCGGCTCTGGCAGAGGCTGACCACGACGAGCAGGTCGCCGGCCCGGACGTACTGGGCCGAGGAGGCGCAGCCGGCCTCGACCGCGCGCTGCCAGCGCATCGCGCCACTGCGCGGGTCCAGCGCGCGCAGCCGGCCGGCCCGCTGGTCGAGCAGCAGCAGCACGCCCGCCGGCATCAGCGTGCCGCCGGCGTGGAACGGGTAGCCCGCCCCGCGGACCGAGCCGCCGTCCCGCCGGTTCCACAGTGGACGGCCGGAGGCGAGGTCGAACGCCCGCAGCTCGCCGGCCCCGTCCCGGTCCAGCGCGAGCACCAGCACGCCGGTGGCCGGGTCGGCGCTGAACTCCGCGTTCGCGTCGGCATTGCGGTACGACCACCGCTCGGTCCCGTCGGCGGCGTCGGCCACCACGATCCGGGGCCGTCCGCTGGTGGCCAGGGTCCGGAACACCACGTACGGGCCGAAGACGGCGGCGCGGTCGGTGGCGCTCTGCCAGCGGACCGGGCCCGGGGCGGCCGGCCCGGTACCGCCGGTGGGGGCGGTGGCGTCGGTGGTGGTCCGGTCGACCAGCCGCCCGGACACCCACCAGGGGCCGCCGATCGGCGCCAGCACCGCGACCGCGACGACGATCGCCAGCCCGGCCGGCAGCGTGCCGCGCCCCCGCAGCGCGACCAGGGTCCAGGCCAGCGCGGCCCCCGCGAGCACGACCGCCTCCCGCGGCACCGCCGGCGTGGCCCGCCCGGCCAGCTGCCAGGCCGCCAGCGCGGTCGTCAGCGTGGCCAGCGCGTGCAGCGCGGCGGTCCAGCCCGCGGCCCGGCGGCTGCGGCCGGCCGGGATCGCGGTGAGCAGCGCGACCAGGACGAGCACGATCGCGAGCCGGACCCAGCCCAGCCCGGGGACGTTGTCGGGGGCGCTGGTGATCGGGGCGAGCACGGCCGGGCCGCGGCGGGAGGAGGTGCCGTCGGCGTACCAGACCGTGGCCAGCAGCAGCGCGGCCACGACCGACAGCGCGGCGGCCGGCACCAGGGCCCGGCTCCGGCCGGGGCCGCCGCGAACGACCACCGCGACCCGGTCGGCTATCCGTACGGTCATGCGCGTCCCCTCATCGGTCCCGGCCGTCGGACGCGGCCCGGTCCGGACCGGTTCCCCGGGGTAGTTTGCGCGCCATGCGCTGGACTGTGGTCGCGACCCCGGTCCTTGTGTCGACGCTGCTGCTCGCCGGCTGCCAGGGCGGGTCGGACGAGCCGACGGAGCTGCCGGTGACGACCCCGCCGGCCTCGGCCACGGCGGCTCCGGCGGTCTCCACGCCGGCCCCGATCACCACGACGACGCCAGTGCCCACCACGACGCCGGTGCCCACGACGAGCGCCGCACCGGTGACGCAGTCGCAGGCGTACCAGCGGATGGTGCAGGACTGGCAGGTCGCCCGGTCCACGTTCTTCGCCGCGGTCTCGGACGGCCGGCGCCGGACCGTCGCCCAGCAGCAGGCGCTGGCCGCGGCCCTGCTGGCCGGGGAGCGGACGTTCGCGGCCCGGCTGCGGGCGACCGACTGGCCCGACGGCGTACTCCGGCCGGTGACCGCCCTGATCGCGCAGAACCGGGCCCAGCAGGCGCGGATCACGGCGATGACGCAGGCCGGCGGCGCGGGTGAGTTCACCGCCCGGCTGGCCGACTACGGCACCGGGACGGCGGCCGAGAACGCGGCTGTCGCGGCGGTCACGTCGGCGCTGAACTGAGCCGTCGCCGGGCCCGGGTAGCGTTGTCCGTCGTGACCGAGGGCGACGAGGACGGCGTGACCGACGACGGGCGGCCTGACCGGCGGCTGCCCGAGTACCACCGCGGGCCGGTGGTGCTCCGGCGCGGCCAGATCAAGCCCGGCACGACCGACGAGCGGCTGCTGTCCAACCGCGGCCCCAAGGACTGGGTGCACACCGACCCCTGGCGGGTGCTGCGGATCCAGTCCGAGTTCGTGGAGGGCTTCGGGCTGCTGGCCGAGCTGCCCAAGGCGGTCAGCGTGTTCGGCAGCGCCCGTACGCCCCGCGACCACCCCGAGTACGAGGCCGGCCGAACGCTCGGTGCCGCGCTGGCCCGGGCCGGCTTCGCGGTCATCACCGGCGGTGGCCCGGGCGTGATGGAGGCGGTCAACCGGGGCGCGTCCGAGGCCGGCGGGGTCAGCGTCGGGCTCGGCATCGAGCTGCCGTTCGAGCAGCGGCTCAACGACTGGGTCGACATCGGGCTGAACTTCCGGTACTTCTTCGCCCGCAAGACCATGTTCGTCAAGTACGCGCAGGCGTTCGTCATCCTGCCCGGCGGTTTCGGCACCCTGGACGAGCTGTTCGAGGCGCTCACGCTCGTCCAGACCCGGAAGGTGACCAAGTTCCCGGTCATCCTCTACGGCACCGCGTACTGGGCCGGGCTGATCGCCTGGATCCGGGACACCCTGGTGCCGGCGGGCAAGGTCAACCCGGCCGACGTCGAGCTGCTCACGCTCACCGACGACGTGGACGAGACGATCAAGCTCATCAGCGACGCCGACGCCAACATGGAGGGCGGCCCGCTCCGCCCGGAGTACGACGCGGAATGACCGCGATCGCCGTCTACTGCGCGTCCGCCTCCCAGATCGACCCGTCCTACCTCACGCTCGCGGCCGAGGTCGGCACCGCGGTGGGGGACCGGGGCCACCTGCTCGTCACCGGCGGGGGCTCGGTCGCGATGATGGGCGCGGTCGGGAAGGCCGCCCGGGCCGCCGGCGCGCACACCGTCGGGGTGATCCCGCGGCACCTGGTGCTCATGGAGGTCGCCGACCACGACTCGGACGAGCTGGTCCTGGTCGACACGATGCGCGAGCGCAAGGCCGAGATGGACCGGCGGGCCGAGGCGTTCCTGGTGCTGCCGGGCGGGATCGGCACGCTGGAGGAGTTCTTCGAGGTCTGGACCGCGGCCAGCCTCGGCATGCACGCCAAGCCGGTTGTCGTGCTCGACCCGGACGGTTTCTACGACCCGCTCTGGGCCTGGCTGACCGACCTGGAGAAGCGCGGCTTCGTCCGCCGGGCCGCGCTCGACACGCTCCTGCTCGCCCGTACGGTCCCGGCCGCCCTGACCGCCGCCGAGACCGGCCGCCTGCCGTAGGCCCCGGGCCTGACCCCGCCGGGACACGGCCGGGCCCGCAGCATCCGGCCCCGGCCATGCCGAGACACGGCCGGCCCGCAGCATCCGGACCGCGGCCCGGGCGAGGCCGCGCCGGGACACGGCCGGGCCTGCGGTATCCGGCCCGCCTCAGGCGAGGCCGCGCCGGGATACGGCCGGGGGGCGGGTGCCGCGGATGGAGGCGACGGTGTCCAGCGCCCGCCGGGTCGCGGCGACATCGTGCGCGCGGAAGACCCGCGCCCCCAACCAGGCCGAGACCGCCGTCGCCGCGAGCGTGCCCTCCAGCCGCTCGCCCGGCGGCAGATCGAGCGTCTCGCCGACGAAGTCCTTGCGGGACAGCGAGACCAGCACCGGCCAGCCGGTCGCGACCAGCTCGCCGAGCCGCCGGGTCACCTCCAGCGAGTGCCGGGTGTTCTTGCCGAAGTCGTGGGCCGGGTCGATGAGGATCCCGTCGGCCCGGACCCCGGCCGCGACTGCCCGCTCGGCCAGCCCGGTCACGGTCGTGACCACGTCCGCCACCACGTCGTCGTACGCGACCCGATGCGGGCGGGTGCGCGGCGGCAGCCCGCCCGCGTGCGCGCAGACCAGCCCGGCGCCGTGCTCGGCCGCGACCGCGGCCAGCTCCGGGTCGGTGCCGCCCCAGGTGTCGTTGAGCAGGTCGGCGCCCTCGGCGGCCAGCGTCCGGGCGACCTGCGAGCGCCAGGTGTCCACGCTGATGACCAGCTCCGGGTGCCCGGCCCGGACCGCGGCGACCAGCTCGGCGGTCCGGCGCAGCTCCTCGGCCGGGTCGACCTCGGCGCCGGGTCCGGCCTTCACCCCGCCGATGTCCACGATCCCGGCGCCCTCGGCCACCGCGCGGTCGACCGCGTCCAGGGCGGCGCCCAGCGCGTAGGTCGCGCCGCGGTCGTAGAACGAGTCCGGGGTCCGGTTCACGATCGCCATCACGACCAGCTCGTCGTCGCCGAAACTGCGGCGGCCCAGGCGCAACGGCACCCGCCCACCCTCGCACGGCCGCCTCCGGACAGCTCCGCCGGACCCGGGCGGGGCGCCCGGCCGGATGCGCGCGGCTGCGCCCGCCGGACCCGTCCGGCCGGATGGTGCGCGGCTGCGCCCGCCGGACCCGTCCGGCTGCTCCGCCGGGCATCGGCCCGGCGAGCCCGGGCGGGCCGCGGACAGGCGCCCGTGCCACCATCAGGGCGTGGGTACGGTGCTGGGCTACATCATCGCGCTGCTCGTGGTCGGCGGCGTGCTGTTCCTCGTCGCGTCGTACGCGTTCGGCCGGGGCGAGGAGATGGCGCCGGTGCTGCCCGAGGGCACGCCGGTCGAGCTGCCGGAGGACCGGCTGGCCGACGGCGACGACCTGCGCGGGCTGCGGCTGTCGGTGGCGCTGCGCGGCTACCGGATGGACGAGGTCGACTGGCTGCTGGACCGGCTGTCCGAACAGGTCGACACCCGGGACCGGGAGATCGCCCGGCTCCGCTCGGTCCTGCACGTCGAGCCCGTCGACGAGCCCGAGCCCACCCACCTGTACGGGGACCGGTACGCCCGCGAGGAGCACGGCGAGGACGCGGTCGAGGACGAGGGCAGCAACGGGCACCGGCCCCGTGCCGTCCCCGAGGACCTGCGCCCGGACTCCGGGGCGCGCCCGGACGAACCGGCCCGCGACGTCCACACCCACCGGGCCGAGTCCGAATGACGGTCCGGGACACCTCGTCCGGACCGTCCCAGGTCCGGCTGGAGGTCGACGTCGACGCCCCGGTCGAGCGGACCTGGGCCGCTGCGATCGACTGGGACCGGCAGCGGGAGTGGATGCTCGGCACCACCGTGCGCGGCACCGAGCAGGGCGGTCACGGCGTCGGCGCCCGGATCCGGGCCGCGACCGGATTCGGCCCGCTCGCGGTCGTCGACACGATGGAGATCACCGGCTGGGACCCGCCGCGCGGCGCGTACGTCCGGCACCTGGGCAAGGTCGTCCGCGGCACCGCCGCCTTCGAGGTCCGGGAGCGCCCCGGCGGCTCGACGTTCGGCTGGACCGAGGACCTGGACCTGCCGCTCGGGGCGGTCGGCCGGCTCGGCTTCCGGGTGCTGCGGCCCGCGTTCGTCTCCGGGCTGACCCTCTCGCTGCGCCGGTTCGCGGACTGGGCCCGGACGTACCCCGGTTCTGTCGGAGGCGAGGGCTAGCGTCCCGGGACGTGGACGACATCGTGGTGGGCGCGGACGGGCGCCCGCGCTGCGGCTGGGCCGGCGCGACCGAGATCTACCGGGGCTACCACGACGACGAGTGGGGCGTGCCCCAGCGCGACGAGGTCCGGCTGTACGAGAAGCTCTGCCTGGAGGCGTTCCAGTCCGGGCTGTCCTGGCTGACGATCCTGCGCAAGCGGGAGGCGTTCCGGTCCGCGTTCTCCGGGTTCGAGCCGGAGAAGGTGGCCGCCTTCGGGCCGGACGACGTGGCCCGGCTGATGGCCGACGCCGGCATCGTCCGCAACCGGGCCAAGGTCGACGCGGCCATCGCCAACGCCCGGGCCACGCTGGAGCTGCCGGCCGGGCTGGCCGCGCTGCTCTGGTCGTTCGCGCCCGACCCGGCGACCCGGGCCCGGCCGCGGACGTTCGCCGACGTCGCGGCGACCACGCCGGAGTCGACCGCGATGGCCAAGGAGCTGCGCAAGCGCGGCTTCAAGTTCGTCGGTCCCACCACGGCGTACGCGTTGATGCAGGCCTGCGGGCTGGTCGACGACCACCTGGTCGGCTGCTGGCGGGCCGGCTGAGCTCAGACTCAGTAGCCCCGGAAGACGGGCCGCTCCTTGCGGACGAACGCGGCCGTCGCGTCCCGGTGGTCGGGGCTGGCGCCGAGCGCGTTCTGCAGCACGCCCTCCTTCTCCAGTGCGGAGGCCAGCGGGTGCGCGGCCGAGTAGGCCAGCGCCTCCTTGATCGCGGCGTACGCGGCGGTCGGGCCGGCGGCGAGCCGGGCGGCCAGCTCGAAGGCGGCCGTCTGCACCTCGTCGGCCGGGACGACGGCGTTGACCAGCCCCATCTCCAGCGCGGCGGAGGCGCTCACCGGCTCGGCCAGGATGGCCAGCGCGGTGGCCCGGGCGTGCCCGATCAGCCGGGGCAGCGTCCAGGACGCGCCGGTGTCCAGGCCCAGCCCGACGTTCGCGAACGCGAGCAGGAACTTCGCGTTGTCGGCCGCGATCCGGAAGTCGCAGGCGAACGTCAGCGACGCGCCGGCGCCGGCCGCGATCCCGTTCACGGCCGCGATCACCGGCTTGGGCATGGTCGCCAGGGCCAGGCAGATCGGGTTGTAGTGCCGCTCGACCGTGTTCAGCGGGCTCGCGTCGCCGGCCGCCAGCAGGTCGGCGTGCTCGCGCAGGTCCTGCCCGGCGCTGAAGCCGCGGCCCGCCCCGGTGAGCACCACGGCCCGCGCCGCGGGGTCCGCGGCGACCTGCAGAAACGTCTCCAGCAACGCCTCTTTGAGCTCCACGGTGAGCGAGTTGAGGGCGTCAGGACGATTCAACGTGATCGTCGCGACGCCCTCGCTCATGCTCACCAGTACGGTGTCGGACACCACAGACCTCCCGGGACGGCGGCGACGGCGGAGCGGTCCCTGCCGCTCCTACCGTACGGGGCTCGGCCAGCCCGGTTTCCTACCACGCCCGCGATCAGGAACAATGATCGGCGCCACATGCTGGCCGGCCGCTACCGCGGACGGTGAGCGCCCAGGTCAGAGATTGGAGCGGGTCCCGCAGGACCCGCTGGAGGAGGCAGGAATGGCGGCCATGAAGCCGCGGACGGGTGACGGTCCGCTCGAGGTCACCAAGGAGGGGCGCGGCATCGTCATGCGCGTCCCGCTGGAGGGCGGCGGTCGCCTCGTCGTCGAGATGTCGGCCGAGGAGGCCACCGCGCTCGGTGACGCCCTCAAGTCTGCCGCCGGCTGACTCCTGCCCGTGCTGCTCGGCCCCGGCCCACTCGGCCGGGGCCGCGCTGTACTCGGCTGCCGGTCCGGCCGTTCCGGGACGGGACCGACCGCCGGTCCGGTCGTTCCGGGACGGGACCGACCGCCGGTCCGGCCGTCTGTCGGCGCCCGACGCCGGCCCGGGGGTGTCGCCGGCGCTCCGACCGGGCCGCGGACATCGGCCTCCGGGCCTGCCGTGGGCCGCGGCACACGGCGGTGCGGCGGCCGCAGGGCGGGCCACGGTGCGCCGCTCGGGCAGCCGCCGGAGGGCCGGCTGCGGTGCGCCGTCCGGAGGGCCGGGCGCGGGCGCGGGGCGTCGGGAGCGGGTCTCGCGGGACGGGTGGGGGATGGGGTGCGAGGAGGGTCAGGGTGACGGGAGTGCAGGCGGGGGATCCGCGGGATCTGGCGCCGCAGTACGTGCTGCCGCTGGTGGTCCGCGTGGAGCGGGCCGACCCGCCGGCGCGGACCGACGCGCTGGAGGGCGCGGCCCAGGCCGTCCTCACCCTGCTCACCGATCCTCGTACGGAAGGTGACGGCGACTGGGCCGAGGCGGTCCGGGCCTGGTCCGACGCCCGGATCCGCAAGGTCGTCCGCCGGGCCCGCGGCGCCGAGTGGCGCCGGGCCGAGGCCCTCGACGGCATCACCGTGACGCACGGCACAGCCGAGGTCCGGGTCTTCCCGCCGGTCCCGCTGGACGCCTGGCCCCGGGACCTGGCCCGGCTGCAGGTCTCCGGCACCGACTTCGACGACCCGGACCCGCCGGCCCCGCCCGCGCCCGGCGTCCCGGTCCTGTGGCTGAACCCGGCCGTCGAGCTCACCGCGGGCAAGGCGATGGCCCAGGTCGGGCACGCGGCCCAGCTCGGCCTGGTCGCCCTGGACGAGGCCGACGCCCGGAAGTGGCGCGACGACCGCTTCCCGGTCGCGGTCCGGGTCGCCGACCGCTCCCGCTGGGAGGACCTGCTGGCCCGGGACCTGCCGGTGGTCCGCGACGCCGGCTTCACCGAGGTCGCGCCGGGCACCTGCACGGCGGTGGCGGAGATACTCCGGGCATGACCCTCGTCGATCTCGCCGACCGGGACGCCGGCGTCGTCCTGCTCACCCTGAACGACCCGGACCGCCGCAACGCGATGACCGCACAGATGGGCGCGGACCTGGCCGCCGCGCTGGCCGAGCTGGGCACCCGCGACGACGTCCGCGTGGTCGTGCTCACCGGGGCCGGCTCGGCGTTCTCGGGCGGCGGGGACCTGGCCCTGCTGGCGGACAAGGCCGCGGACGCCAAGGCCGGGCACGACCAGACCGCCCCGATGCGCCGGTTCTACGAGGCGTTCCTGTCCGTGGTCGACGCGCCGTTCCCGGTGCTCGCGGCCGTGAACGGACACGCGATCGGCGCGGGCGCCTGCGTCGCGATCGCCTGCGACCTGACCGTCATGTCGAAGGACGCGGCGATCGGCTTCAACTTCGTCCGGCTCGGGATCCACCCCGGGATGGGCGGCTCCTGGTCGCTGCCCCGGCTGGTCGGGCCGCAGCGGGCGGCCGAGCTGCTCTACACCGGGCGGCTGCTGTCCGGCGAGGAGGCGGCCGAGTACGGCATGGCGCTGCAGGCGGTCGCGCCCAAGGACGTGCTGCCGCGGACGCTGGAGCTGGCCACCGCGATCGCCCGCAGCGCGCCGCAGCCGGTCCGCCAGCTCAAGCAGTCGCTGGCCGGCGCGGGCAGCCGGACGCTGGCCGAGCAGCTCGACGTCGAGGCCGCGGCCCAGG
This sequence comes from Mycobacteriales bacterium, assembly GCA_035995165.1. NCBI lineage: Bacteria > Bacillati > Actinomycetota > Actinomycetes > Mycobacteriales > Mycobacteriales bacterium. The sequence continues at coordinate 9,215 of DASYKU010000136.1, read as the reverse complement.
CCGAGAACTACCGGACGGCGGACGTCGACGAGGGCCTGCGCGCCGCCCGCGACCGCCGCCCCCCGCACTTCCAGGGCGCGTAGGACTCAGCGCAGCGACCCGTACACCTCGATGGTCCGGCGGGCGATCGCGTCCCAGCCGAACTCCCGCTCGGCCCGGGCCCGCCCCGCCCGGCCCATCTCGGCCGCTTTCGCCGGGTCGGTGACCAGCGCGTTCACCGCCTCGGCCAGGGCAGCCTCGAACCCCTCCGGGTACGAGCCCGCGTACGGCACGAGGGTCCCGGTCTTGCCGTCCTCGACCACCTCGGGGATCCCGCCGACGGCCGAGGCGACGACCGCGGTCTCGCAGGCCATCGCCTCCAGGTTCACGATGCCGAGCGGCTCGTACACCGAGGGGCAGACGAACAGGGTGGCGTGGGTGAGCAGCTGGACCACGTCCGCGCGGGGCAGCATCTCGGAGATCCAGACCACCCCGGTCCGGCTCGCCCGCAGCTCCTCGACCGCGGCCGCCGTGGCCGTGCCGATCTCCGGCGTGTCCGGCGCGCCCGCGCAGAGCACCAGCTGGGCCTCGGGCACGAACGACTTGGCCGCCTCGAGCAGGTGCCCGACGCCCTTCTGCCGGGTGATCCGCCCGACGAAGATCACGTACGGCCGGGAGGTGTCGATCCCGTGCCGCTCCAGCACGTCGGTCGCGGGATCCGGCGCGTAGAGCATCGCGTCGATGCCGTTGTGGACGACGTGCACCTTGTCCGGGTCCATGAACGGGTACACCGCCATGATGTCGGACTTCATCCCGTGGCTGACCGCGATCACCGCGTCGGCGTTGCGGTACGCGGTCCGCTCGGCCCAGGACGACACCCGGTAGCCGCCGCCGAGCTGCTCGACCTTCCACGGCCGCTGCGGCTCCAGCGAGTGCGCGGAGAGCACGTGCGGCACGCCGTGCAGCAGCCCGCCGAGCACGCCGGCGACGTTCGCGTACCAGGTGTGGGAGTGCAGCACGTCGCAGTCGGCGACCGCCTCGGCGATCTCCAGGTCGACCCCGAGCGTCTGCAGCGCGGGGTTGGAGCGGGTCAGCCCGTCGGGCACCGAGTGCGCCACGGCGCCCTCCCGGGGCCCCCCGAAGCAGTGCACCTCGACATCGACCAGCCGCCGCAACTCGCGGACGAGGAAGTCGACGTGAACGCCGGCACCCCCGTAGACGTCAGGCGGATACTCCCGCGTCAGCACTCCCACTCGCACAACCCACAGGTTAGGGTCAATGCATGCGCGCGAACCCTCGTGTCCTGGGGATTGTTCTCGCGGGGGGCGAGGGAAAACGTCTGTGGCCGCTGACGGCCGACCGCGCCAAGCCCGCGGTCCCCTTCGGTGGCTCCTACCGGCTGGTCGACTTCGTCCTGTCCAACCTGGTCAACGCCGGGTATCTGCGGATCGCGGTGCTGACCCAGTACAAGTCGCACTCGCTGGACCGGCACATCACCCAGACCTGGCGGATGTCGACGATCCTCGGCAACTATGTGACGCCGGTGCCGGCCCAGCAGCGGCTCGGCCCGCGCTGGTTCACCGGCAGCGCCGACGCGATCTTCCAGAGCTTCAACCTGATCTACGACGACCAGCCCGACCACATCGTCGTCTTCGGCGCCGACCACGTGTACCGGATGGATCCCCGGCAGATGGTCGAGCAGCACATCGAGAGCAAGGCCGCGGTCACCGTGGCCGGCATCCGGGTGCCGCGCAACGAGGCCAGCGGCTTCGGCATCATCGACGCCGACGAGAACGGCAGGATCAAGGGCTTCCTGGAGAAGCCCACCGACCCGCCCGGCCTGCCCGACAGCCCCAACGAGTCGTACGCGTCGATGGGCAACTACGTCTTCACCACCGAAGCGCTGGTCGAGGCGCTGCGCACGGACGCCGGTGACGAGGCCTCGATCCACGACATGGGCGGCAGCATCATCCCGATGCTGACCAAGGACGGCGCCGCCCGGGTGTACGACTTCGCCGACAACGACGTGCCCGGCGCCTCCGAGCGGGACCGCGGCTACTGGCGCGACGTCGGGACCATGGACTCGTACTACGACGCCCACATGGACCTGGTCGCGGTCCACCCGATCTTCAACCTCTACAACAAAGAGTGGCCGATCTTCACCAACACCCCGCAGCTGCCGCCGGCGAAGTTCGTCGAGGGCGGGCTGGCCCAGGAGTCGATCGTCGGGGCCGGCACGATCCTGGCCGGCTCGACCGTGCGGCACTCGGTGATCTTCCCGGGCGTGACCGTCCTGCAGGGGGCGTACGTCGAGGGCAGCGTGCTGATGCCGGGCACCCGGGTCGAGGCCGGCGCGGTCGTCCGGCGCGCCATTCTGGACAAGAACGTGCAGGTCCCGGCAGGTGCGCACATCGGCGTCGACACCGAGCTGGACAAGCAGCGATACCACGTCAGCGACGCCGGGATCGTGGTGCTGGGCAAGGGGGAGCTGGCGCAGCCGTAGTCGGTCGGTCACTCTGAGTGTCGGAAATGTAACGCGGCGTTCACCCCGTCACGAGTTGGTCTCCCCTGCTGCGGCTTTGCCGGAGAGTGGCTTAGTGTTCCGGCATTCGTCCCTGCCCGAGGAGGCCCCTGGTGAAGGTCCGTCGCGTGTACGTCGCCGCCGCGGTGGCGATGGCCCTCGCTGCCGCCGGCTGTGCGAACAACGAGGACTCCGACTCCGGAACCGCGGCCGCGCCGTCCGGGTCGGCCTCGTCGGCCTTCAGCATCGACTCGATCCAGAAGGACGCCGCGCTGGCCGGGCAGGTGGACAGCAAGATCTCCGCCGACGGCAAGCTGGTCTTCGGCACCGACCCGACGTACGAGCCCAACGAGTTCAAGCAGGGCGGCAAGATCGTCGGGTTCGACGTCGACCTGGGCACCGCGATCGCGAAGAAGCTCGGGCTGACCGCGGACTTCGAGGAATCGAAGTTCGACGCGATCCTGCCCGCCCTCGGCACCCGGTACGAGCTGGGCATGTCCTCGTTCACCGACAACCCGGACCGGGAGAAGGTCGTCGACTTCGTCACCTACTTCAGCGCCGGGACGCAGTGGGCCTCGAAGGACTCCGCGTTCGACCCGGACAACGCCTGCGGCAAGAAGGTCGCCGTGCAGACCGGCACCGTGCAGGACACCGACGACCTGCCGGCCCGGCAGAAGAAGTGCGCCGGCAACGCCATCCAGATCCAGCGCTACGACGCCCAGGACGAGGCCACCAACGCGGTCGTGCTCGGCAAGGCCGACGCGGTGCTCGCCGACTCCCCGGTCATGGCCGGCGCGGTGAAGAAGGTCGGCGGCGGGCTCACCCTGGTCGGCCAGGTCTACGACGCCGCGCCGTACGGGATCGCGATCCCGAAGACCTCCGGCACCACCAAGGACGCCGTGCTCGGGGCGGTCAAGGCGCTGGTCACCGACGGCTCGTACAAGGCGATCACGGCCAAGTGGGGGGTCAGCGCCGGGGCGATCACCGACCCGGTGATCAACGGCGCGGCCAGCTGATCCGGACGGACCGGTGACGACGACCTCGCGGGAGGCGCCCGCGGCGACGGGCGGCGCGCCCGAGGACATCACGGCGGTCCCGGTCCGCCACCCCGGTCGCTGGATCGGGGTGGCGGTGCTCGCCGTCCTGGTCGCCATGCTCGTCAACGGCGTGGTGAACAACGACGCCTACCACTGGGACACGGTCGGCAAGTACGTCTTCGACCAGCGGCTGTCCGCGGCCGCGGTGGTCACGCTGGAGCTCACCGTGCTGGCGATGTTCTTCGCCGTCGTGCTCGGCGTGATCCTCGCGGTGATGCGGCTCTCGCCGAACCCGATCCTGTCCTCGGCGGCCTGGGTCTACCTCTGGGTCTTCCGCGGCACGCCGGTCTACACCCAGCTCGTGTTCTGGGGCCTGATCAGCGTGCTCTACCCGAAGCTCGGGTTCGGGATCCCGTTCGGCCCGGAGTTCGTGTCGTTCCAGACCCAGAACGTGATCACGTTCTTCGTGGCCGCGGTGATCGGGCTGTCGCTGAACGAGTCCGCGTACATGGCCGAGATCGTGCGGGCCGGCATCACCTCGGTCGACCTCGGCCAGAACGAGGCCGCCGCGGCGCTGGGCATGCAGCGGACCCAGATCATGCGCCGGATCGTGCTGCCGCAGGCGATGCGGGTGATCATCCCGCCGACCGGCAACGAGCTGATCTCGATGCTCAAGACCACCTCGCTGGTGGTCGCGGTGCCGTTGACCTCGGAGCTCTACTCCAAGAGCCGGGAGATCGCGCTGGCCCTGTTCCAGCCGGTGCCGCTGCTGATCTGCGCCGCGCTCTGGTACCTGGCGGTCACCTCCGTGCTGATGGTCGGGCAGTACTACCTCGAGCGGTACTACGCCCGGGGCAGCTCGCGGCAGCTGCCGCCGACCCCGCTGGAGCGGCTGCGGGCCCGACTGCGGGGAATGCGGCCGCCGCCGGCCCGCGGCGCGGACGTCGTCCCGGGCGCCCGCGGACCCGGCGGCTGGACAGATCCCGGCGGCAGCGGGCACGGCCTGTGACCGCGACCCCGCCGCCGATGGTGCTGTCCGAGGGCGTGCACAAGCGCTACGGCCGGCTCGAGGTGCTCAAGGGCATCGACCTCACCGTCGCCTCCGGCTCGGTGATGTGCGTGATCGGGCCATCCGGCTCGGGCAAGTCCACGTTCCTGCGTTGCATCAACCACCTGGAGCAGATCAACTCCGGCCGGCTGTACGTCGACGGCGTCCTGGTCGGCTACCGGCAGCGCGGCGACAAGCTGCACGAGCTGCGCGAGTCCGAGATCGCCACGCAGCGCGTCGACGTCGGCATGGTCTTCCAGCACTTCAACCTGTTCCCGCACATGACCGTGCTCGGCAACCTCATCGAGGCGCCGCTGAAGGTGAAGCGGGAGCCGAAGAAGGAGGCCGTCGCCCGGGCCCGCGAGCTGCTGGACCGGGTCGGCCTCGGCGACAAGCACGACGCGTACCCGCGGCAGCTGTCCGGCGGTCAGCAGCAGCGGGTGGCGATCGCCCGGGCGCTGTGCATGCGGCCGAAGCTGATGCTCTTCGACGAGCCGACCTCGGCGCTGGACCCGGAGCTGGTCGGCGAGGTGCTGGACGTGATGCGCGGGCTGGCCGAGAGCGGCATGACGATGGTCGTGGTCACCCACGAGATGGGCTTCGCCCGCGAGGTCGGCGACCAGCTTGTCTTCATGGACGGCGGCGTGGTGGTCGAGGCCGGGCAGCCGCGGGACGTGCTCGGCAGCCCCAAGCACGAGCGCACCCGCTCGTTCCTCTCGAAGGTGCTCTGAGCCTCCGGGGGCGCCCCGGACCCCGGCGCGAGATGCCGGCCCGCGGCCCGTCAGGACGCGCGGTCGCCCGATCGAGCAGGCCGTGACCGGCGGCGCCGGTCAGGCCTTCTTGACGGCGGCGAGCAGGCCGTCGGTCAGGCCTTCTTCACCGCGGCGAGCAGGCCGTCGCCGGCGTGGAGGAGGACCGGGACCAGGCGCTCGTCGTCGCGGATCGCGCGGCCGAGGTCGCGCATCGCCACGGTCTCGGGGTCGCGCTGGGCCGGGTCGGCGACCTTGTCGTGCCAGAGCACGTCGTCGAACGCGACCACGCCGCCCGGGCGCAGCAGCCGCAGCGCCTCGGTGAGGTAGTCGCCGTACTCGGGCTTGGCCGCGTCGATGAAGACCAGGTCGTACCCGCCGTCGGCGAGGCGGGGGAGGACCTCCAGCGCGTTGCCGCCGATCAGCCGGGCCCGGCCGGAGGGGATGCCGGCCTCGGCGAACGCCTGCCGCGCCGCCCGCTGGTGTTCCGGGTCCTTGTCCACGGTCGTGAGCACGCCGTCCGGCCGCATGCCGCGCAGCAGCCACAGCCCGGAGACGCCGGCGCCGGTGCCGACCTCGACCACGGCCCGCGCGTTCGTCGCCGCGGCCAGGAACCGCAGCGCGGCGCCCCCGCCGGGGCCGATCGGGACACAGCCGAGCTCGGCGCCCCGGGTCCGGGCGGCCTGCAGGGGCGGGTCCTCGGCCAGGTAGGCCTCCGCGTACTCCCGGCTGGCGAGGACCGCCGATTTGTCCGGCACGCCCGGCAGCGTAGCCGCATCACACCAGGGAACGGGGGCGGCACCCCGCACGTTGGGGGAAGCAAGAAAGGGCACCGCAAGCTGTGGGCTTGCTGACGCGAGCTGTGGGCTTGCTGAGACAACGGGTGCCACGGGTCGGCTTGAGGGGAGTGGTCAGGCACCATGGCGGTGTTCGCATCGTCGTACGCGTCGGATACCGGAGGTGCCGTGATCGACGCCTCGGCATCCACGTGGGTGCCCCCGACCTGGGATGAGGTCGTGCGAGAGCACTCCGCCCGGGTCTACCGCCTCGCCTACCGGCTCTCGGGCAACCAGCAGGACGCCGAGGACCTCACCCAGGAGACGTTCGTCCGGGTGTTCCGGTCCCTGGCCGACTACACCCCCGGCACGTTCGAGGGCTGGCTGCACCGGATCACCACCAACCTGTTCCTGGACATGGTCCGGCGCCGGCAGCGCATCCGGTTCGACGCGCTGCCCGAGGACACCGAGCGCCTGCCGGGACGGGAACGCAGCCCCGAGCAGGTGTACGCGGAGGGGGCCTTCGACGCGGACGTGCAGGCCGCGCTGGACGCGCTGCCGCCGGACTTCCGCGCCGCCGTGGTGCTGTGCGATATCGAGGGCCTGTCGTACGAGGAGATCGCGGCGACCCTGGGCATCAAGCTCGGCACTGTCCGCTCGCGGATCCACCGCGGCCGGGTGCTGCTGCGGGAGGCGCTGGCGCACCGCGCGCCGCGGGTGCCCGCCGCCGAGATCGCGCCGGCGGCCGAGGGAGGTGCGTCGTGACCCTGCCCGACCTGCACCTGGCCGAGGACGCGCTCGTCGGCTACGTCGACGGCATGCTGTCCTCCGCCGCGGACGAGCGCGCGTCCCGCCACCTGCGAGCCTGCGCCGAGTGCCGGGCCGCGGTCGACGCCGAGCGGGAGGCGAAGGCGCTGCTCGGCGCGACGCCGGACCCGTGCCTGCCGGCCGGCCTGCTGGCCAAGCTGCTGGACGTGCCGATGACCGCGGACATCGGCAGCACCGACCGGATCCTCGCCTTCGACGGCGACTCGCTCGGCTGGTCGTCCTCCTCCTTTCCCGACCGTACGGCTCCGAGGCGTTCCTTTCCCGGCCGCACGGCTCCGAGGCGTTCCTTTCCCGGTCGCTCCGCTCGGGAGCCGCGGGTCATGGAGCGCCGGGCCACCGCACCGGCGCGCTCCGGCGCATCCGTCCGCCCCGGCGGGACCTCCCGTCCGGCCGGGCGCAGCGCCCGGTCCCGGCGGACCCGCCGCGGGCTGGCGGTCTCACTGGCCGGGCTGGCGTTCGGGGTGATCGCCTCGGCCGCGTCCGGCGGCACGTCCGGCGCGGCGGCGCCGTCGCGGCCCGGGGACGGGCCCGGGACGACTCGGCTGGTCGTCGGCAGCACGACGCCGATGGACGTGAGCCGCCCGTTCCTCTTCCGCCGCCCCGACAGCAAGACCCTCACCCCCGCTGCCACCCCGGCCCCGTAACCCACCTTCCCTGCCGGCTCGCGCCTCGACCGAGCCGCCTCGGCCGGCTCCACCGGACGTCCCGTCCGTGTCCGTCCGCGGCGCCGCCGCCCGGCCGACCTCCCGGGTGCGGTTCGCCTGCGGGTTCCGTCGCCTGGCCGGCCTCCCGGTGCGGGTCCGCCGCGAGGGGGGCGTCCCGGGTGTGGTTCCTCTGCGGTTCCGCCGGGCCTCCCGTCGCCGCCGGGTCGGCCGGCGCCCGCGACCGGACGCCCCGGGTCGGCCGGGACGCGGCCGGGATCGGCCGGGACGCGCGGGCGCCGGCCGCGGGGGCTGTCGTGCGGCGCGGCGGCGGGTGCCGGGCGGCGTGTGGGTGGGTAGACGGGGAGAGCGGTTCCTGACGGGGACTTGACGGCGGGTCGGGCAGGGTTGGGGACGTGCCGGGGAGGGGTCGATGACCGAGCAGGACCCTCGGGCGAACGGCAACGGCCGTTCGTCCGCGCTGGAGGCCGCCTTCGGGCGCCCGCCCGGCGTCGACTCGTCGTTCGCGCCGGGCGCCCCGCCCGTGCCGCCCCCGGCTCCGCCGCCACCCCCACCGGCCCCGGGCCTGCGCCGGATGTTCGGCCGCCCGAACGGCGTGGCCCAGTCGTTCGACCCGCCGCCCGGTGCGCTCCGCGACAACACCCCGCTGCCGGAGTCGCCCTGGTGGAAGCCGGATGCGGCCCGCGATCCCTGGCGGGACGCGCAGTCCCCGTCCCGCCTGGGCGGCCCGCCGGACTTCGGTGACGGCACGACCCCGCCGGCCGAGGCCGCCGAGGCCGAGCCGGGCAAGGGCGGCAGACGCCGCTGGGGCCTGCGCAACATCACCCTGACCGCCGCGGTCGTCCTGCTGCTGGCCGGCCTGCTCACCGGCATCGCCGGCGGCGTGGTCGGCTACCTCGCCGCGGACCGGATCACCCCGGCCCTGCTCGACCCGGACTCGACGCTGTCCTCGGTCAGCCCGCCGGTGAACCGGCCGCCCGGCTCGATCGCCGACATCGCCAAGCGGGTGCTGCCGGTGGTCGTCTCGGTCGAGGTCAGCTCGTCGGCCGGCTCCGGGACCGGCTCGGGCGTGGTGATCGACGGCGCCGGCTACGTGCTGACCAACAACCACGTGGTCTCCGAGATCGCGACCAGCGGCTCCGGCACGCTGCGGGTCCGCTTCAACGACCAGTCCGCGGTGACCGCCCGGATCGCGGGCCGGGACCCGAAGACCGACCTGGCCGTGCTCAAGGTGGAGAAGCCGGGCCTGACCGTGGCCTCGCTGGGCGACTCCAGCCAGCTCGCGGTCGGCGACCCGGTGATCGCGATCGGCTCCCCGCTCGGCCTGGCCAGCACGGTCACCTCCGGCATCGTCAGCGCGCTGGACCGGCCGGTCCGGCTCGGCGGCGAGGGCGGCACCTCCGGCAGCGACACCAACGCGGTGATCAACGCGATCCAGACCGACGCCTCGATCAACCCCGGCAACTCCGGCGGGGCGCTGGTCGACAGCTCCGGCGCGGTCGTCGGCATCAACTCCGCGATCGCCACGCTGAGTTCGGGCGCCGGCCAGTCCGGCAGCATCGGGCTCGGCTTCGCGATCCCGATCAACGAGGCCCGGGCGATCGCCCAGCAGCTG
>DASYKU010000135.1 GCA_035995165.1 Mycobacteriales bacterium | reverse complement strand
GATCCGCTCCAGCGTCTCCAGCACGGGCGCCGTGCCGGCGTTGATCTCCCAGCTGCGCTGCGGCTCCAGCCGCAGCCGGGCCCCGTTGGCACCGCCGCGCATGTCGGTGCCGCGGAAGCTCGACGCCGCCGCCCATGCCGTCGAGACCAGCTGCTGTACGGACAGGCCGGAGTCCAGGATGGTCTGCTTGAGGGTGGCGATGTCGCCCTCGCCGACCAGCTCGTGGTCGACCGCGGGCACCGGGTCCTGCCAGAGCTGCGCCTCCGGGATCCACGGGCCGAGGTAGCGCGAGACCGGGCCCATGTCGCGGTGCAGCAGCTTGTACCAGGCCTTGGCGAACGCCAGCCCGAACTCCTCCGGGTTGTCCAGGAACCGGCGGGAGATCTGCTCGTACGCCGGGTCGACGCGCAGCGCGAGGTCGGTGGTGAGCATCGTCGGCGGACGCGAGTCCGACGCGTCCTGCGGCCCCGGGATCGTGCCGGCCCCGGCGCCGTCCTTCGGCTGCCACTGCCACGCGCCGGCCGGGCTCTTCACGAGCTCCCAGTCGTAGCGGAAGAGGTTCTCGAAGAACTGGTTCGACCAGCGGGTCGGCGTGGAGGTCCAGGTGACCTCCAGGCCGCTGGTGATCGCGTCCTTGCCCTTGCCGGTGCCGTACGTGCTCTTCCAGCCGATGCCCTGCGCCTCGATCGGAGCGGCCTCCGGCTCGGCGCCGACCAGGTCGCCGGAGCCGGCGCCGTGGGTCTTGCCGAAGCTGTGCCCGCCGGCGATGAGGGCGACGGTCTCTTCGTCGTTCATGGCCATCCGGCGGAAGGTCTCGCGGATGTCGTGGGCCGCCTTCAGCGGGTCGGGCTCCCCGTTGGGGCCCTCCGGGTTCACGTAGATCAGGCCCATCTGCACGGCACCGACCCCGCCGGCGAGCTCGCGGTCACCGCTGTAGCGCTCGTCGCCGAGCCAGGTGTCCTCCGGACCCCAAAAGACCTCCTCGGGCTCCCAGGTGTCCTCGCGGCCGAAGCCGAAGCCGAAGGTCCGGAAACCCATCGACTCCAGCGCGACGTTGCCGGCGAAGACGAGCAGGTCGGCCCAGGAGATCTTCTGGCCGTACTTCTGCTTGACCGGCCAGAGCAGCCGGCGCGCCTTGTCCAGGTTCGCGTTGTCGGGCCAGCTGTTGAGCGGGGCGAACCGCTGCTGGCCACCGCCGCCGCCACCACGGCCGTCCTCGATCCGGTACGTGCCGGCGGAGTGCCAGCTCATCCGGATGAACAGCGGGCCGTAGTGCCCGTGGTCGGCCGGCCACCAGTCCTGCGAGGTCGTCATGACCTCGACGACGTCCCGCTTGAGCGCCTCGACGTCGAGCTTCGCGAACTGCTCCGCGTAGCCGAAGCCCTCGCCCAGTGGGTTGGACTTGGTCGAGTGCTGGTGCAGGACCTGCAGGTTCAGCTGGTTCGGCCACCAGTCCTGATTGGACTGGGGGCGGCCCGGAGTCGCCGGGGTAGGGGCGGAGATTGCCGGGTTCTCGCTCTCAGACACGCAGTTCTTCTCCCTCGTGTGGTGACGGGTACGGCCGATGGCGTCCGCCGCGGGTCGATCAGCGAGCTGTGAGGCAGTCCGGGCACTGGCCCCAGTAGATGACCTCGGCCTCGCTGATCTGGTAGCCCGAGTCGTCGGACGCGGTCAGGCAGGGCGCCTCCCCGACCGCACACTCGACGTCGGTGATGGCGCCGCAGGTGCGGCAGACGACGTGGTGGTGGTTGTCCCCGGTCTGCGGCTCGTACCGGGCGACCGAGCCCATCGGCTGCAGCCGCCGCAGCAGGCCCACGTCGGTCAGCGCCCGGAGCACGTCGTACACGGCCTGGTGCGAGACCACGCCGAGCCGCTGACGCGTCAGCTGCAGGATCGCGTCGGTGTCGGCATGCGGGTGGGCGTGCACCGCGGCCAGCACCGCCACGCGCGGCCGGGTCACGCGCAGGGACGCCACCCGCAGCATCTGCTCGAATTCCGTGTCCGCCGCCATCCCCCACACCCTCCCGCATAATCTGGAATCATTCAAGTAACGGCGCTGGGACAGTCCGCTCGGAGGTGGAGGCGAAGCCGAGCCAGGTGTGGCGGTTGCCGGCCCAGCACCAGCCGACCTTGGGTGCGCCCTTGTTCTCCTTGCCGTCGCGCCCGGTCCCGCCGCTGATCCAGATCGCGGGCGTACGCGAGTCCTTCGGCTTCCGGGAGCCGATGGTCATGAAGCAGTGGTTCCGTTCGAGCCGGCCGGGCTCCTGGAGCAGCCAGCTGATCCCCTCGCTGATCGTGAGCGGGCTGCGTCCGCGGCCGGTGATCGCCGGCAGGGCCTCGTTCGGGCTCCGGTTGCGCATCTCGTCGCCGCGCTCGACGTCGTGCAGCAGGTACAGGGGTCGGTCGGGGATCTCGGCGACGGGCGCGAACTCGTCGAGGTCGCTCAGGTCGTCGACGACGAACCCGGGCCTGCCGTTCGACCACAGCAGGGTCGCCAGCCTCGCGGCCGGGACGAGCGACGGGTGTACGACGAGCACTGCGCCCGGTCCGTCGCCGGCCAGGTGGCTGAGTTCCTCGGCGCTGATGCCGGCGAGCTCCGGGACGCCGAGCGAGATCAGCCGCTGCAGTGGGACGCTCACGGTCCTCCTCCTGCCGTACGATGTACCGTACAGTGTACGGTACGACGGTGCCGAACAGGAGCGCGGACCCGGCGAAGCTCGTCGCACTGCTCTGGGCGCCGTCGACGGCCGTCGGGCGTACCGGGATCACTGTGGGTGCGGTGGTCGAGGCGGCCATCAGGATCGCCGACAGCGAGGGGCTCGACGCGCTCAGCATGCGCCGCCTGGCCGGCGAGGTCGGCGTCGGCGCCATGACCCTCTACGGCTACGTGCCCGGACGGGCCGAGCTGTTGCAGCTCATGCTGGACGCGATCGCCGGGCAGACGTACCGGGACCGGCCCCTGCCGCGGTCCCGCCGCAGCCTGCGTACGGCGGTCCGATACATCGCGGACCGCAACTGGGATCGTGCGATGGCGCATCCGTGGTCGGTCGAGATCCCGCCCGGCCGGCCCATCGTGGGGCCCGGCGAGAGCCTGAAGTACGAACACGAACTGGAGCCCCTCGACGGCATCGGGCTCAGCGACCGGGACATGGACGCGCTGCTCGCGACGGTGCTGTCGATGGTCGGGGCGGCCGCCCGCTGGCACCTGAGCCTGCAGAGCAGCCGGGCCTCGCTCACCGACGACCAGTGGTGGAGCGCGACCGCGCCCGTCCTCGGGCGGGCGATGCAGGACGTCTCGCTGCCGATCGCCTCCCGGGTCGGGACCACCGTCGCCTCCGCCGGCGACCCGTACGCGACCCTGCAGTTCGGCCTCACCGCCGTCGTCGACGCCGTCTCGTCGCGACTCGGCTGAGACGCCGGCACGTCACGACTGTTCGTCGGTTGTGTGGCGCTTCGGGATCGATCGCCCGGCTCGCGCGGTCGCCCGGCCTACGGCCGCCGGGTGGAGTTCCGCCAAGCTCGGTCTCGACCCGGACTCCGCGAGCAACCGGCGCGTGCTCGCGGTCCTGGCCTTCCTGCGTACCTGATCAGGCCGCCTGACGCATCAGTCTTCGGGAAGGGCGGCGAATGCCTTCTTCGTGTCCCTGTACCAGCCCATTCCTGATATCGGATGCTTCCATCTGCCCTGCATGCTCGTCAGGGCGCTCCGGTGCGTCTCGTCACCCTTCGCAACCACTTCCTTCAGATGGTTGTCCTGTTCCTTGATGACCTCGTCGGCCTTGTTTCCTTGAAACGCGGCATCGCAGGGACCACCCATCTGTCTGCACGTCATCGTCTTCACGACATCACCTTTCCGGTGGAAGGCTGGACCGAACCGACATGGTCGACGTCCATGGCGGTGAGGTTAGGTCGGCCCGGGGACCGATGCTTCTCGATTCCTGACGGGTGTCGCCATCCCGCCGAGGAACGCCGCTCCGCTGCGGCGGCCGAGGCGCCTTCCGTGGAAGGTGAAGTAGGTGCCGAGGAAGATATGGTCGAGTGGTGAGTGAACCAACAGACGCGGTGGCCGAGATCGTCGCCCAGTGGGGGCGTGAGCGGCCGGACCTCGACGCCAGTCCGCTGCTGGTCATCGGCCGGATGGCGCGTCTGACCCAGCTTTTCGAGCCGCGCCTCCGTCCGCCGTTCGCCGCGGCCGGCCTGGGAAACGGCGACTTCGACGTGCTGGCGGCCCTGCGCCGCAGCGGGCATCCCTTCACGCTCACCCCAGGAGAGCTGAGCACCGCGTTGCTCGTGACGACCGGTGCCGTCACCAAACGGATCGACCGCCTGGAGATGCGCGGGCTCGTCCGCCGTACGGTCTCGGCGTCGGACGCCCGCGGCCGGCTGGTGACTCTGGAGCCGGAAGGCGTGCGCCTCACCGATGAGCTGATCGGCACCCACCTGGCCAACGAGGCGAGGCTACTGGCCGGCCTCGACGCCCGCGAACGCCGTGAGCTGGCCACCCTCCTGGCAAGGGTGGCCGAGACACTCCCGTCCTGACCGGCCCGGACGTGGAACGGGATCAACCGGCACACTGACTTGCGCTGATCGCCGAGATGCTCGGCCGCCGCTGCCCGCAGCGCCCCGCCGCTGCGTACGGCCGAGGCCGCAGGAGCAGCCGGCGCGGAGCCGGCCGACCCGCGATGCACTCATCCGCCGGGGTGTGCGGGAGTGGCGTCCACCACGGGGTTGTTGCGACGGGCAAGGGTGGATGGGTGCTTGCGCTCATAGCAACAGGGACCCCGCCGTACGTCACGATGAGCGACGTTGCGGCGCCGACGCCGCTGCCGGACCAGGCGCTGGTCGCCGTGCACGCGGTCGCGCTGAACCGGGGCGAGGTTGTCGACCTGCCCGGCCGGCTGCGGGGGGCGCGGCTGGGCTGGGATCTGGCCGGGGTGGTCACGGCGGCTGCGGCCGATGGCAGCGGGCCGCCGGTCGGTACCCGGGTGGCCGGGCTGGTCCGGGCCGGTGGGTGGGCGCAGGTCGCCGCGGTCCCTACCACCGTTCTCGCGCCGATCCCGGACGACGTGTCCGACGTGTCGGCGGCCGCGTTGCCGACGGCCGGGCTGACCGCGCTCCGGTCGCTGGAGGTCGGCGGCCTGCTGCTGGGCAAGCGGGTGCTGGTGACCGGGGCGAGCGGCGGTGTCGGGCGGTTCGCCGTGCAGCTGGCGAACGCCAGCGGTGCCCAGGTCACCGCGCTGGTCCGGGATGCCGGCCGGTCCGGCGAGGTGCTGGGTCGGCTCGGTGCGACCGCGGTGGTCGAGCGGATCGACGGCGACCACGACCTGATCGTGGACGCCGTCGGCGGCGACACGTTCGGCCGCGCGATCGAGCACCTCGCGCCCCGGGGGATGCTGGTCAACCTCGCCACCCGGGACGACGCGGAGACGGTGACCTTCCGAGCGGCCCGGTTCGACCGCGCATGGGGCGCCCGGATCTACACGCTGAACCTGCCCGACGAGCTGGCCGCCCACGCCAGCGGCACCGCCGACCTGGGCCGGCTGTGCCGGCTGGTCGCCGCCGGCCGGCTGGACCCGCAGGTTGAGCTGGTCGCGTCCTGGCGCGACCCGGCGCCGGCCCTCGATGCGGTGAGACAGCGCCGGGTCGGCGGCAAGGTCGTGCTGAGGGTGGACTGACCCGGTCTGAGCCCGGCCCGGTGTCGCGCCGCTGGCGGGCAGCGCCCAAGCGAGCGCGTCGCCTCCCTATCCGACCGGAGTGGCCGGGGCAGGTCCGGTCGTGACCGGAGTCCCCGACGGCGGCGGCGGGGTCGGGAGGGCGGGCTGGGAGCCGGGGTCGGTGCCGCCCTGATCGAGCCGGAAGGGTGGGTAGGCGTCGGTCATGAGGCCGGCGTACGCGGCGACCCGCAACGACCAGCGGTCCATGCCCATGACGAAGCGGTAGAGGGAGTCGGGATAGCGGCCGGTGAACAGCAGCGCGATCGCGGCGATCAGCACGAGCAGGCCGACGAGTCCGCCGCCTTCCCAGCCGCTGTTCCAGCCGTCGCTCATGCCGCGGCTGCTGGCCCAGAGGCCGCCGCCGATGAATACCGACAGGATGATGTAGTGCGGCAGGGCCAGCAGCCACCACTTGACCAGCACCAGCCCCCGGGACAGCCGTTCCGGGTACGGGAGGTCGAGGCGGGCCGGATAGTCCGGCACGTCGGCGAGCGTGAATGGCGGGTACCGGTCGGTGCCGAGAGCCCCGTAGCCGTAGTAGTTCACCCGCCAGTTCCAGCGCAGCACGCCGAGGTTGAAGTCGAACAGCGACCGCGGATACCGGCCGGTGATCAGGATGGCGAAGAACGCCACGACGCTGACGGCGAAGAACGCCAGCCACAGGAAGAACAGCACGATGAAGTGCGGGACGAGCAGCAGCCATTTGACCAGCCACAGCCAGCGGGAGGTCGGCTCCAGCGTCGCGTCGACGCGGACGGGATAGGCGGTTCGGTGTTCGGTCACGGAGTGCTCCCCGGGTGTGGGTTCTGCGCACTGTGGGTCGGGATGGAGACGACGAGCTTGCCGCGGGCCCGGCCGTCCAGCAGGTGCCGGATGGCCGCCGCGGTCTCGGCGAGCGGATAGGTCCGGTCGAGGGCGGGGGTGACGGCGCCGGCCTCGATGAGGTCGCGCAGAGTGTCCAGGTCGGCGGACTTCTCCGACGCGACGAAGGTGCCCAGCCTCTGCCGTACGAACGGGGACAGCAGCTGCGCCCGGACCTGCCGGCTGCTGCCGCCGAGCAGGCGTCCGTCGGTCTCGCCGCCGACGATGACCAACCGTCCCCGCCGGGCGAGGGCCCGCCGGAGCCGGGACAGCGGGGTGTTGCCGCCGATGTCGAGGATCACGTCGTAGCGGATACCGTCGTCGGTGACGGCGTCGACGGTGTAGTCGATGACGCGGTCGGCGCCCAGGCCGCGAACCAGGTCGACTTTCGCTGTCGCGCACACAGCGGTGACATCGGCGCCGTACGCCTTGGCGAGTTGCACCGCGAAGCTGCCCACGCCGCCGGACGCGCCGATGATCAGCACCTTCTCGCCGGCCCGCACGTGACCGCGGTCCCGGACAGCCTGCAGGGCCGTGCCGCCGGACACCGGGACGGCGGCCGCCTGCTCGAAGGAGACGTTCGCCGGCTTCCGGGCGAGCTTGCCGGTCCGAACGGCCGCGTACTCCGCGAAGGTGCCGGTGGACATCCCGAACACCTCGTCGCCGGGCCGGAAGCCGGTCAGGCCGGCACCGACCGCCTCGACCGTCCCGGCCAGGTTCCGGCCGGGGTTGACGTACTTCGGCCGGCGCAGGCCGAAACCCGCGAGCCGGATCGGATAGGGCAGCCCGGCCATGATGTGCCAGGTACCGCGGTCCACGCTGGCCGCGTGCACCCGGACCAGGGCCTCGTCATCCCGCATCGTGGGCCGGTCGATCTCCGCCAGCCGGAGGACGCCCTCAGGCGCCGGTCCGTAGCGGTCCTGCACGATCGCCGCCATGGTCGTTCTGCCCGCCGTCGGCCGGGGCGGCGCTTTCCGCTTGTCGAGCTGAGTGGTCCACATCGAGACCCCGATTCGGGTGTACGCAGTACACCTTGTGGGCATGACTGTAGGTGTACGCCGTACACTGCGTCAAGAGGCGACTTCGGTCCCCGCGGCGGCTCACCGGAAAGGCGGTTGATATGGCTCAGCTGGTGGAGGCCGGACGCCGGACGCCCCTGAGCAGGGATCGGGTGCTGCGTGCCGCCGTGGCATTGGCCGACGAAGCCGGGATCGAGGCGGTCAGCATGCGGCGGCTCGCGCAGGAGCTCGGGGTCGTGCCGATGGCGCTGTACAAGCACGTTGCCAACAAGGACGAGCTCCTGGACGGCATGGTCGATGTCCTCGTCGGCGAGATAGACCCCGCGGTTCCCAGCGCCGACTGGCAGACCGCGGTCCGGCAGCGGATCCTTTCCGCGCGCCGGGCGCTCCGGCGCCACCTCTGGGCATCCCGCCTGGTCGAGTCGCGCCCAGCGCCGACGCCGGTCGTGCTGGCGTACCTGGAGTCGATGATCGGGATGTTCCGGACGGGGGAGTTTTCCGTCGACCTCACCCACCATGTGATGCACGCCCTGGGCAGCCGCATGTTCGGGTTCACCCAGGAGCTGTTCGACAACTCCGTGAGCGTCGACCCTGCCGTGCAGGCCGCCGCGCTCCGTCAGATGTCGGGCGCCTATCCCCACATCGTGGAGGTCGCATCCGGGGGTGGTCACGACGAGCGATCCGCCGTCGGTGCGGGCTGCGACGACCAGTTCGAGTTCGAGTTCGGGCTGGATCTGCTTCTGGACGGATTCGACCGACTCCGTCGGCAAGGGTGGAGCTCCACCCGGCCGGCGGCGCCGTGAGCGGATCCGGGGCTTTCCGGTGCGGCGCCGTCCTGATCCTGATGTCCGGCAGACGTGGCGGGTGCGGTCCTTCGGCGTCGCGACTGTTCTCGACGACGCCCGTGCTCAGAGCCCGGAGCGGGTGAGGATGGCGAGCAGGGTGGTCTTGCGGCGGTGAGTGTGGGTGAGGGCGTCGAGGTAGGCGCGGAAGTCGGTGCCGGCGCGGTCGTGGAGGCCCTGGAGGATGAGCAGGAGCCGGGCCGCCTCGGTGTAGCCGGTCTTGTCCTTGCGGTCGATCGCGGTGTCGACCTCGGCGGCGTAGACGGGGATGGCGTCGGCGGGATG
>DASYKU010000134.1 GCA_035995165.1 Mycobacteriales bacterium | reverse complement strand
CACCCCGGCGCCGTCCGCGAGTGTAGACGGGTACCCCCCGACCTACCGCTACGCTGGTCCCGGCACACGCGGGTGTAGCTCAATGGCAGAGCCCCAGCCTTCCAAGCTGGCCATGCCGGTTCGATCCCGGTCACCCGCTCCCCCGCTCCACCCCAGGTCAGCGGCCTGTCGCTCTCACCTGCGTGTTCGTCACACTTCGTCTCTTGTGGGCGCGTGCCACGAGCGACTGCCCGACTCTCCGCTCACGTGACGTCAACGTCGGCTTGTGGACCTGGGACCGCCCTTGGCGCGCTGCATGACGGAGATCATCGCGGCGCGGGTCGAGCCGCTGCCGCCCCGTGTCCCGACGTCCCGGGCCGGCCACTACCGTTCGCCGTGGGTCCCGTCCCTGTCACACAGGTTCGGGATCAAGGGCCCGTTCGGTGCTCGCTACACCGGGCGGGCCCGCCTTGTCGAGCTGTGTGGTGAGGATCAGTTCGGGAGTGGTGGGCGCGCCCGTCCAGTTGCCTTGGAGACGGCGGACGGTGAAGCCGGCGGTGGTGAGGGAGTCGGTCAGTTCCTCGAGGGTGCGCCAGCGGAGGGTGCCGGGGGCGACTACCTCTTCGCCGGAGTCGAAGAGGTAGTGCAGGGTGTAGTCGACGGTCAGGCCGCGGACGGCGGTTGTTTCGGTCCAGAACGTGACGCCGTGGGTGGCGGTTCGGCGGGTGGACCAGGTTTCCCAGGCTCGGGCCTCGGGGTTGCGGGTTTCGAAGGCCAGCCAGCCGGCGGGGCGCAGGGCGGCGGCGATCGCGGTGAGGGCGGCGGACCAGGACTCGTCGGTGCGGAAGAACTGGGGGATGTGGCCGGACATGATGGCCAGGTCCGCGCCCAGGGCGGGCAGAGCCGTGACCGGGCCGCAGATCCAGTGGACCTGGTCGCCGTACGGGCGGGTGCGGGCCGCCGCGAGCATGAGTGCGGACGGGTCGAGGCCGGTCACCTCGTATCCCTGGCGGGCCAGGTCGCGGGTGATGAGGCCGGTGCCGCAGCCGATGTCGACGATCGTGCGGGCGGCGAGAGAGGAAGCAAGCTCGGAGTAGAACGCCGGCTGGGTGCCGGGGTCGTACGCGTTCAGGGTCTCGTAGAGATCGACGAGGCGCGGGTCCGTGAACTCGGTCATTCCGTCGCACACTAATCGGGACGACCAGTGCAGCATGGGTGGAGTTCGGCCGGGGTAGATCGTTTCCGTGCGAGCACGCTGGGGTGCGGTGGTCGCCGTCGCCTTGGTGGCCGCGGCGTGTGACAGCGGCGACGGGCCGCCGGTGGGATTCGGGCTGCTGACACCGACCTCGTCGCCACATGTCGCCGGGACGGCGCTGGGCGCGGACGCCGGGACCGTCGACCTGGTCAGTGGGGCGAGGACCGTGACCGTCCGGACCGCGGACCTGGGCACGGAGCGGCTGCGGGCGACGACGCCGGACCACGCCGGGGTCGCGCCGGTGCTGGACGTCGCGGACGGGATCGTCAGCGTGAGCCTCGTGCAGACCGGGGAGCCCGGGCCGTCGGCGGTCACGCTGCTGCTCGATCCGCGGGTGCGGTGGCAGGTGCGGATGTCCGGTGGGTCCGTGGACCAGCGGCTCGACCTGCGCGGGGCGCGGCTGAGCGGGGTCGATTTCGTCGCCGGGGTGACGCGGATCGATCTGTCGCTGCCGACGCCGGACCGTACGGTGCCGGTGACCATGGTGGGCGGGGCGACCGAGTTCACCGTGCACGTTCCGGCGGGCGTGGCGACCGGGGTCCGGGTGACGGGCGGGGCGGCCAGTACGGACGTGGACGGGGTCCGGCGGACCGGGCTCGCGGGCGGGACGGTGCTGAGCACCGCCACGGCACCGGACCGGTACGAGGTCGACAACGTCGCCGGAGTCTCCACGTTCGTCCTCGACAGAACCTGAGACCTGAGTAGTTCTGCCGATCCGCCGACCAGGGAGCGGCTGGCAGCGTCGCTCGCATGAGCGCACCTCCTCGCCGCACCGACTGGCGGCCGTTCTGGCATGCCGTCGGCCTCACGTTCACCGTCATCACCGTGCTCGCCGGGATCGCCGTCGTCGGCGTGTTCATCTGGGGCGTCATCGCGTTCAACTCGTACGGGAGCAACAAGTGATCGCCCGGGCGCGGCTGCTCGTGGTGATGGCCCGGCCGGCAGTCGTCATCCTGCTCGGGCTGTACGCGGCGATCGGGGCGGGCGGCGCCGTCGACCCGCGGGTGTCGCTCGTGGTCGCCGCGTTCCTGCTGTTCTCCGTGGCCGTGAACGACCTGGCCGACGAGGCGATCGACCGGGTCAACCTGCCCGGTGCCGCGTCCCGGCCGCTGGTCACGGGCACCGGGCAGCGGTTCGACCTGCGGGTGCTGCCGGGGTCGGCGCGGTGGTCACCGCGGCCGCCGCGGTCCCGCTGGGCTGGCGCTGCGGGCCGGTCGCGGCGGGCGGCCTCGTCGTCTCCGTGGCGTACTCCAGGAAGCTGTCCGGACAGGGCGCGGTGGCCTCGCTGGTGCTGCCGGCCTGCTACGTCGCGGCGCCGTACCTGCTCGGGGCGTTCGGGGCGGGGATACGACCGGACCTGATGCTGATGACCGGGCTGTACGTCGGGTTCGTGGGGCGGATCCTGCTCAAGGACTTCCGGGACGTCCGCGGCGACGCGCTGTTCGGCAAGCGGACCTTCCTGGTCCGGCACGGCCGCCGGGCGACCTGCGCGTTCTCGGCCTGCTGCTGGGTCGCCGGCGCGATCCTGCTGGCCGTCGCGCAGCCGGAGATCGCGATCCCGACCGGGCTCGGCGCGGCCGGCGTGCTGGTGCTGCTGCGGATGCTGGCCACCGACGGCGGTCACCGCCGGGACGAGCGGCTGATCTCCGCGATCGCGATCGTCGGGCGCGGGCTGCTCGTCGTCCTGCTGGTGGCGCTGACCGGGCGGCACGACCTGCTCGTGGCGGCGCTGACCGTGGTATTCGCCGTCCAGGCCACAGCAATGGTGCGTCAGAACTCGCGCCAGAGCATGACCATCGCCCGGTCGTCCCCGGTGCTCGTCGGCACCTCGCGGACCAGGAACGCGGCGCCGCCGCGGTAGTCGCCCCGGGGCACCAGCCGCTCCGCGGTGCCGAGCAGGCGGTCCACGCCGACCTCGATGTCGCGGTGCCGGTCCTCGACCACGCCGTCGGAGTAGAGCAGGACGGCGTCACCGCGGCGCAGCATGCCGGTGTCGGGCGGGTGCCCCACGTCCGGGACGACGCCGAGCAGCGGGCCCCGGCGCAGCAGCAGCCGCCAGGTCCCGCTGCCGGCGTGGAGGTGCGCGGCCGGTGGGTGCCCGGCGTTCTCCACCCGGTACGCGCCGGTGGTCAGGTCGACCCGCAGGTAGATCGCGGTCGCGAAGCCCTCGCGCCAGCGCTGCTGCAGCAGGTAGCGGTTGGCCTCGGTGAGGAACTCCTCCGGCGGCACCGCGCCGAGCAGGCCGCCGAGCGCGCCGGACAGCAGCAGCGCCCGGGTGCCGGCGTCGACGCCCTTGCCGGAGACGTCGACCAGGACCAGGTCGAGGATCGTGTGCGGCCCGTCCGCGGCCGCCACGACGTGCACCCGGGAGGAGACGAAGTCGCCGGCCAGCCCGGAGTCGTACGCGGGGCGCAGCTCGACCTCGATCCCCCACCCGCCCGGCAGCGGCGGCACCTCACCCTGGACCCGCAACCGCTCCCGCAGGTCGAGCAGGATCCGGTCCGGGCGGCCCCGGCGGACGCCGAGACGGTCGCGGCGACGGGCCTGCTCGTAGGAGACCGCGGTGACGGTGAGGAAGATCAGCACGCCGCCGATCGGCAGCGTCCAGCCGCGGACCGCGGTCACCAGCACGATCATCGCGACCGCGGCGCCGACGAGCAGCCGCAGCCCCCGCAGCGGCAGCGCGAGCCCGCCCAGCAGCACCGGAATCGCCAGCGTCGAGGCCGGGCGCAGCTGGGTCGGGAACACCAGGGAGGCCAGCGCGAGCAGGCCGGCCAGCGCGATCAGCGCCGCGGTCACGCCGGGATCGCCGAGCAGCCAGCGCAGCCGCTGCACGCCGCCGGCGAACCGTCCCCACAGATTCCACACCATGACCGCGCGCACAGTAGCGAGCAGAGGTGACCGGCGAGTACGGACAGCGCCGAATCGATGCCGAGGTGAGCCGGGCGGACCGGCAAACCGATCGCGTCATGTCAGAGCCCGGGAGTAGGAAAGACGGCATGACCGACCTCGAGCTGCGCCCCATCGACCGTACGGAGCTGCCTGCCTTCTACCGGACCCTGTCCGAGGTCTTCGGCGAGGACCCGGACGACCGCGACCGCGAGTCGTTCGGCACCGTCTTCGAGCCCGAGCGCAGCCTGGCCACGTTCGAGGCCGGGCAGGTCGTCGCGACCGCCGGGATCTACACCCGGGACATGACCGTGCCCGGCGGGCCGCGGCCGGTGGCCGCGGTGACCGTGGTGGCCGTGCAGCCGACGCACCGGCGCCGCGGGCTGCTGACCGCGATGATGCGCCGGGAGCTGACCGAGCTGCACGAGGAGCAGCGCGAGCCGGTCGCCGCGCTGTGGGCCTCCGAGGCGACCATCTACGGCCGCTTCGGATACGGCATCGCCGCCCGCCAGCTGGCCTGGACCGGGGAGAAGCACCGGCTGCGGCTGCGCCCGGACGTGCCCACCGGGACCGGGCGGGTCACGCTGGTCCCCGCCGAGCAGGCCAAGCCGGCCGAGGCTGCCGTGTACGAGGCGTTGCGGGAGGTCACACCAGGCTTCCTGTCCCGGCCCGGGGCCTGGGCCGACCGGATGATCGCCGACCCCGCGCACATCCGCGCCGGCGCCAGCGCCCGGCGGCACGCGCTGCACACCGAGCAGGACGGGACCGTCACCGGCTACGCGACGTACCGGACCAAGCAGGACGGGACACCGCGGCGCAACGAGAGCGAGCTGCGGGTCGACGACGTGTTCGCGGCGACCCCGGAGGCGTACGCGGCGCTGTGGACGTTCCTGTCCGGGATCGACCTGGTGCCGAACGTGATCCGGCGGCGGGCGCCGCTGGACGACCCGCTGCAGCACATGATGGCCGACAGCCGGGCGCTGGAGGCGTGGGTGTACGACTCGCTCTGGATCCGGCTGGCCGACGTGGGCCGGGCGCTGGCGACGCGGACGTACTCGGCGGCGGTGGACGTGGTGCTCGACGTCCGGGACGAGTTCTGCCCGTGGAACGCGGGGCGCTGGCGGCTGTCCGGGGACGCGAGCGGGGCGACCTGCGAGCCGACGTCCGACCCGGCCGATCTGGCGTTGTCCTCGACCGGGCTCGGCGGGGCATATCTGGGCGGGCCGACGCTGGCCGGGCTCGGCGCGGCCGGGCTGGTCTCCGAGCTGACCCCGGGCGCGCTGGCGGCGACGAGCGCGGCGTTCGCGGGGGCGCGGGCGCCGTGGTGCCCGGAGGTCTTCTAGCCGGTTGTGCTCGTGATCGGGGCGCGGGATCGTGGGTCCGTGAGCGAGCCGATCCCGCCGCGGCACCGGCGCCGGGAACGGCGCCGGGCCGGTACGCCCGTGCAGTCTCCCGGAGCACCGGACCCGGCCGGACCGGCGCCTGATTCGGCTACGCCGAGCACTCCGCCCGACGCCGCAGCTGATCCGGCTGCGCCGAGCACTCCGCCCGACGCCGCAGCTGATCCGGCTACGCCGGGCACCGCGCCTGGCTCCTCGCCGGCGCCGGCTGCGCCGAGCACTCCGCCCGGCTCCGCGGCGAGCACCCAGTCCGGCTCCGCGGCTGACCCGGCTGCGCCGAGCGTCGCGTCTGGCGCCCCGCCCGATCCGGCTGCGCCGGGCACCGCGCCTGAGCTGGCCGCGTCGAGCGCCGCGGTTGACGCTGCGGCTGGGTTCGGGAACCCGACGGGCGCGGGGGGCGCGGGCCGGCCGGGTGCCGACCCCGGCAGCGACCCGCGCTCGGCGGTCGATCCGGCGGACCCGGCCGGGGCGCGGTCGGGCGAGGAGAGCGCAGGGGCGCGGTCGGGCGGGGAGAGCGCTGCGCGGCCCGGCGGGGAGGTACGGCGGAAGAGTCGGGCGCGGCGTACGGATGCGGAGCGGGGCTTGCGCGGGATCGTCGGCGCCGGACCGTCGCAGGTCGGCGTCGTCAGCGCGATGCGGGCCCGCGACGCCGCCCGGCCCACGGCCGAGGACCTGGCCGCGGCCGAGCGGGACGTGGTGATCGTCCGCCGCCACTACGTCCCGCCCGACACGCTGCCCGGAGCGCGCTAGGGAGCTCAGTCGAGGCCGAGGGCGGTCTGGCGGGGTGGGCGGCCGGTGGAGACCTCGAACTCGGCGACCAGGCGGATCCGCCGCCGGTGCCGCTCCCCCTGGCTGAACGGCGTCGCCAGGAACGTGTCGACCAGCGTCGCGGCCTGGTCCTGGGTGTGCATCCGGGCGCCGATCGCGACGACCTGGGCGTCGTTGTGCTCCCGCCCGAGCTTGGCCGTCTCCTCCGACCAGGCCAGCGCGGCCCGGATCCCCGGCACCTTGTTGGCCGCGATCTGCTCGCCGTTGCCGGAGCCGCCGATCACGACGCCGAGGCTGCCCGGGTCGGCCAGCACCCGCCGCCCGGTCTCGAAGCAGAACGGCGGGTAGTCGTCCTCGGCGTCGTACGAGCCGGCCCCGCAATCGACGGGCTCGTGCCCGTTCTTGGCGAGGTGCTCCATCAGGTACGCCTTGAGCTCGAAGCCGGCGTGGTCGGACCCCAGGTAGACGCGCATGACCGACAGTCTCCCCGGCCGGGCAAGATGGCACCCATGCCACTGGTCGAGGTCACGCTGGTCGAGGGCCGTACGCCCGAGCAGCTGCGCACGCTCATCTCGAAACTCACCGCCGCGGTGGTCGACTCCGTCGGCGCCCCGCAGGAGAACGTGCGCGTCATCCTGCGCGAGGTCCAGCCGACACACTGGGCCGCCGGGGACGTGACGATCGCGGAGAAGCGCGGATGACGGAGGAAGACGCCTGGGTGGAGGTCGCCGACCGGGTGTACGTCCGGCGGCACCAGAGCATGGACCTCAACGTCAGCCTGATCGTCGGCGAGGGCGCCTGCCTGGTCGTCGACACCCGGGCCAGCGAGGCCCAGGGCCGCGAGCTGGCCGAGGCGGTCCGCACGGTCACGCCGCATCCGTGGACGGTCGTCAACACCCACTTCCACTTCGACCACACCTTCGGCAACGCCGTGTTCCGGCCGGCGACGATCTGGGGCCACCGGCGCTGTGCCGAAGAGATGGTGAGCAGCGGGGAGCAGATGCGGCAGCGGATCCTCGGTCTCTACCGCGATGCCGGGATGGACGAGATGGCGGCCGACATCGAGGCGACCCGGATCGACCCGCCGGACGAGCTGGTCGACGACGTCGCCACGCTGAGCGTCGGCGGCCGGCCGGTGCAGCTGCGCCACCTCGGCCGCGGCCACACCGACAGCGACCTGGTCCTCACCGTCCCGGACGCGCACCTGCTCATCGCCGGCGACCTGGTCGAGGAGGGCGCGCCGCCGCAGTTCGGCGACGGCTTCCCGCTGGACTGGCCGGGCACCCTGGACGGGCTGCTCGAGCTGGTCGACGGCCCGGTCGTGCCCGGCCACGGCGCCGTCGTCGACCGCGAGTACGTCCGGGCGCAGCGGGCCGAGCTGGCCGACCTCGCGGCCCGGGCCCGGGACGGGTACGGCAACGGCCGCCCGGCCGACGAGGTCGCCAAGGAGCTGCCGTACTTCGGCGAGTTCGCCACGCACGCCGTGGAGAAGGCGTACCTACAGCTGCAGTGACTTGACCTCGAGGAACTCCTCCAGGCCGTACCGGCCGAGCTCGCGCCCGGTGCCGGACTGCTTGTAGCCGCCGAAGGGCGCGACCGGGTTGAACGCGCCGCCGTTGACGACGACCTGCCCGGTCCGCATCTTCCGCGCGAACGCGACCGCCCGGTCCCGGGAACCGGCGAAGACCGCGCCGGCCAGCCCGTACGGCGTGCCGTTGGCGATCGCGACCGCCTCCTCCTCCGACCGGTACGGGATGACCGAGAGCACCGGCCCGAAGATCTCCTCCTGCGCGATCGTGGCCTCCGGCCGGACCGCGGCGAAGACCGTCGGCCGGACGAAGAAGCCCCGGTCGAGCGGCGCGGACGGGCCGCCGGCGGCGAGCGTCGCGCCCTCGGCGACGCCCTTCTCGATGTAGCCGCGGACCCGGTCGCGCTGGGCCGCGGAGACCATCGGCCCGATCCGGGTGCCCTCGGCCAGCGGGTCACCGACCGTGTATTTCGCGGTCCCGTCCACGGCCAGCTCGACCGCCTCGGAGTGCATCGACTCGGGGACCAGCATCCGGGTCCAGGCCGTGCAGGTCTGGCCGCCGTTGAGGAAACAGTTGGCCAGGCCGACCTTGACGGCCTTGGCGAGGTCGGCGTCGTCCAGGATCACGTTCGCGGACTTGCCGCCGAGCTCCAGCGCGACCTTCTTGACCGTGCCCGCGGCGACCTCCTGGACCCGCTTGCCGGCCCGGACCGAGCCGGTGAAGGAGACCATGTCGACGTCCGGGTGCGCGGCCAGCGCCTCGCCCACGACCGGTCCGGTGCCGGGCACGATGTTGAGCACGCCGGCCGGGAGCCCCACCGACGCGGCGACGTCGGCCAGCACGTACGCGGACAGCGGGGCGACCTCGGTCGGCTTGAGCACGACCGTGCAGCCGGCCGCGAGCGCGGCGGCGACCTTGGCCACGACCTGGTGCAACGGGTAGTTCCAGGGCGTGATCGCGCCGACCACGCCGATCGGCTCCCGCAGCACCAGCGAGTTGCCGATCTCCTCCTCGAACGCGAACTCGGTCGCCAGCGTGGCGTAGGAGCGCATGACCACGGTCGGCAGCCCGGCCTGGGTCGAGGTCGCGAACTTCAGCGGCGAGCCGACCTCGCGCGCGATGAGCTGGGCCAGCTCCGGCACCCGCGCGGTGAGGCCGTCGGCGAGCGCGGACAGCATCGCGGCCCGCTCGGCCACCGGGGTCGCGGCCCAGCCCGGGAACGCGGCCCGGGCGGCGCGGACGGCCCGGTCGACGTCGGCGACGGTGCCGGCCGGCACGGTCGCCAGCTGCTCCTCGGTCGTCGGGTTGACCACGCTCAGCGTCTCGGTCCCGGTCGGCGGCACCCAGGCTCCGCCGACGTACAGGGCGTCGAGGTGGTCGGGCAGCGTCCGCGAGTCGGTCGAGGTCATGAACCCACCGTACGGGCCGCCCTTGACACCGTTCGGCCGTTTGTGCCATCTTCCCACCACTGGTCTGGACCAGTACGGACCAGTCCCCGGGCCGCAGCAAGTCGCACCAGGAGGATCCCGCGATGCATCGGAAATTGCGCACGGCGGCCGTGGCCGGCGTGGCGGTGGCACTGTTCGCCGCGGCGTGCGGCAGCAACGGCGGCGACACGTCCGACTCGGCGTCGGTCGGCGGCAACGCGCAGGCGAAGGACATCACCGTCTGGCTGATGAACGGCTCCGCGCCGGACTCGGTCGTCAAGGCGGTCAATGCCCAGTTCAACCAGGCCCACCCCGGCACCAAGGTCAACGTCCAGATCCAGCAGTGGTCCGAGATCCAGACCAAGACCACGACCGCGCTCGCCGGCAACAACCCGCCGGACGTGCTGGAGATCGGCAGCACGCTGGTCTCGAAGTTCGCCGACGCCGGCGGTCTGCAGGACCTGTCGGACAAGAAGGCCGACCTCGGCGGCAGCACCTGGCTGCAGGGCCTCACCGACGCCGGCACCCTGGACGGCAAGCTCTACGCGATCCCGTACTACGCCGGTGACCGCGCGGTGCTCTACCGCAAGGACCTGTGGGCCAAGGCCGGCATCACCTCGCTGCCGACCGACCGCGCGACGTTCGTCGCGGACCTCGGCAAGGTGCAGGCCAAGTTCGGCACGGACAAGCAGTTCTCCGCGCTCTACTTCCCGGGCCAGTACTGGTACGCGTCGCTGCCGTTCATCTGGGACGAGGGCGGCGAGGTCGCGGTCCAGGACAACGGCCAGTGGAAGGCGGCGCTGGACAGCCCGCAGTCGCAGGCCGGCCTGTCCGCGCTGAAGGACATCGTCACCAAGTACTCGAAGGCGCCGGTCAACGGCAACGAGAACGACAACGACCCGGCCGTCCCGCTCGGTGAGGGCAAGGCCGCCACGACGATCGACGCGGGCTGGAAGGTCGCCACGATCGAGAAGGCGCACCCGGCGCTCAAGGGCCAGATCGGCGTGTTCCCGCTGCCGAGCAAGAACGCGGGCCAGACCGCGCCGGTCTTCCTGGGCGGCTCCAACCTCGGGATCGCCGCGGGCAGCGACGCCCAGGGCCTGGCGTACGACTGGATCAAGATCCTGGCCACCACGAAGGCGCAGACGGACCTCGCCACCACCGGCGGCGTGATCCCGAACTCGAGCTCGCTGCTCAGCCTGCACGCCAACGACCCGGTGCTCTCGGTCTTCGACGCGGCGGCGAAGAACAGCCGGTCCACTCCGAACAGCCCGAAGTGGGGCGACGTCGAGAGCGGCACGGTCCTGCAGGACATGCTGGTCTCGATCTTCAGCGGCAAGAAGAGCGTGGCCGACGCGACGAAGGACGCGTCGGACGCGATCAACAAGACGCTGAACTCGTAGCCTGCCGGCCGCCCGACCCTCCGCCGGGGCCGGGCGGCCGGTACTCCACCCGGACGCGGCCCCGGACCGGGACATCCCGGTCCGGGGCCCGCGCGTGGACCCAGGAGCTCGTCGCCGGGCAGCATCACGGCGAGCCCCCGGACGAGGAGGATTCGTGGATCCCGAACCCCGCACCGCCGATCCCGTCCCGGACCAGGCCGGTTCCGGGACGGCGGTGGAGACGCTCGGCGACGGTCCGGACCGGGCCGCCGCCGACCTCGCGGCCACGGTCGCGGCGACCGGTGCGGGCGGGGCGGGTCCGGTGCCCCCGGTCCCGGCGACCGCGGCCCTCCCGGACGAGGCGCCGCTGCACCGCACCCCGCGTCGCCGGGCCACCGGCGCCCTGCCGTACGGCCTGGTGCTGCCGAGCATCGTGCTGCTGGCCGGCCTGCTCGGCTACCCGCTGTACGTGCTGGTGAAGACCTCGTTCCAGACGCTGGACCTGCGCCAGTTGATCCGCCGGCAGACCGTCTACACCGGACTGTCGAACTACGGCACGATCCTCACCGACCCCGAGTTCTGGGCCGTCACGATCCGCACGATCCTGTTCGCCGCGGCCTGCGTGGCGCTCACGATCGCGCTCGGCACCCTGGTCGCGCTGCTCATGCGCCGGGTCGGCAAGGGGATGCGGCTGCTCGTCTCGGCCGGCCTGCTGCTGGCCTGGGCCACTCCCCCGGTCAGCGCGGCGACGGTGTTCAAGTGGCTGTTCGACCAGCAGTACGGCGTGGTCGACTGGATGATCACCAAGGCCACCCCGCTGGACTGGAGTCAGCACGCCTGGTTCGACGGCCAGCTGTCCGCGTTCACCGTGATCATCCTGTGCGTGGTCTGGCAGGCCATCCCGTTCGTCGCGCTGACCCTGTACGCCGGGCTCACCACGATCCCGGACGAGGTCGGCGAGGCGGCCCGGATCGACGGCGCCGGAGCCTGGCGCTCGTTCTGGTCGGTGACCGCGCCGATGCTCAAGCCGGTCTTCCTGATCCTGACGTCGCTGTCGGTGATCTGGGACCTCAAGGTCTTCACCCAGCTGTACGTGCTGACTCAGGGCGGACCGGATCGCAAGACGCTGCTCATCAACCTCTACACGTACCAGAAGGGCTTCGCGGTGAGTCAGTTCGGAGTGGCCTCGGCGGCCGCGGTGGTGATGGTGGTGCTCACCCTGCTGCTGACCCTCTGGTACGTCCGGTCGATGATCCGCGTGGGCGAGGAGGAGCTGTGAGCTCTCGGGCGGTGCGGCCGCGGCGCGGCACGGTCGCGGCGAACGTCACCGGGGTGATCGTGTTCGTGCTGTTCGTGTTCCCCGTCTACTGGATGGTGGCGACGGCGTTCAAGCCGGCCGGCGACATCCGGACGTTCAACATCACGCTGTACCCGCACACGGTCACGCTGGAGAACTTCCGGACCGCCTTCCACGCGGCCGGGTTCTGGACCTTCCTGCGCAACAGCCTGGTCGTGTCGAGCTCGGTCACCGTGCTCGCGGTGCTGGTGGCGCTGCTGGCGGCGACCGCGGTCGCGCGGTTCCGGTTCCGCGGCCGGAAGGCGTACCTGCTGGTGATCCTCATCGTGCAGATGGTGCCGCTGGAGGCACTGGTCATCCCGATGTACCTGACCCTGCGCGACGCCGACCTGCTCAACATCGTGCCGGTGCTGATCGCGACGTACATGGCGACCGTGCTGCCGTTCACGGTGTGGACGCTGCGCGGGTTCGTCCAGGCGCTGCCGGTGGAGCTGGAGGAGGCCGCGATGATCGACGGCGCCTCCCGTTGGGGCGCGTTCTGGCGGATCACCTTCCCGCTGATGGGGCCGGGGCTGGTGGCCACGTCGGTGTTCGCGTTCATGCAGGCCTGGAACGAGTTCATCCTGGCCCTGACGCTGATGGAGCAGGGCAACCAGACGCTGCCGGTCTGGCTGGGCACGTTCAAGACCGCGCAGGGCACCGACTGGGGCGGCCTGATGGCGGGTTCGACGCTGGTGGCGATCCCGGTGGTCGTGTTCGCGGTCGTGCTGCAGGGCCGGATCGCGACGGGGGCGGCCGCGGGCGCGGTCAAGGGATGAGCGTCGCGGCGCTGGCCGACGCGGTCCTGTTCCCCGGCTTCACCGGCACCTCGCCGCCGGACTGGGTCCGCCGCCGGGTCGGTACGGGCCTGGGCGGGGTGATCCTGTTCGGCCGCAACTGCGCCTCCGCCGACCAGGTCGCGGCGCTGACCGCGGCCCTGCGGGCCGAGCGGGACGACGTGCTGGTCGCGACCGACGAGGAGGGCGGGGACGTCACCCGGCTGTTCGCGGCCACAGGCTCCCCCGTACCCGGCCCGTACGGGCTCGGCGTGGCCGACGACGTGTCCCTGACCCGCGCGGTGTCGTACGCGCTGGCGGCCCGGGTCGCGGCGGCCGGGATCGACTGGACCCTGGGTCCGGTCGCGGACGTGAACAGCGCGCCGGACAACCCGGTGATCGGGGTGCGGTCGTTCGGGGCCACGCCGGAGCTGGTCGCCCGGCACGTGGTGGCGGCGGTGGACGGCATCCAGGCGGCCGGGGTGGCGGCCTGCGCCAAGCACTTCCCCGGGCACGGCGACACGACCGTCGACTCGCACGTCGGGCTGCCCACGACCGGGCCGGACCTCGACGGCGCGCTGGAGCCGTTCCGGGCCGCGGTCGGCGCCGGGGTCGCGACCGTGATGACCGGGCACCTGCTCGTCCCCGGGTACGGGGACCTGCCGGCGACGCTGAACCCGGCGCTGATCGCCGGGCTGCTGCGCAAGGACCTCGGGTTCGGCGGGGTGGTCATCTCCGACGCGCTGGAGATGGGCGCGATCTCCGGCGGGGTCGGCATCGGCGAGGGCGCCGTGCTGGCCGTGCTGGCCGGGGTGGACGCGCTCTGCCTCGGCGGCGACGAGGCGGGTGCGCCGATCGCGGACGCGGCCCGGGACGCGCTGGTCGCCGCGGTCCACAGTGGACGGTTGCCGGAGGACCGCCTCGCCGAGGCGGCCGCCCGTGTCGGCTCCCTCGCCGCCCGGGGGGCGTGGCCGGCGGGGCTGGAGGACGTGGGCCTGGTGGCGGCCCGGCTGGCGGTTCGGGTCGCCGGGGACGTACGGCTGGCGGGTGGGGCGCCGGTGGTGGTGCAGCTGGACCCGGCGCCGACGATCGCGGTCGGCTACACCGCCTGGGGACTGACCGGGCTGCTGCCGGACGCGACCGAGCTGCGGGTCGGGCCGGGCGACCCGCTGCCGGCGGTGCCGGCCGACCGGCCGCTGGTCGTGGTGGCCCGGGACGCGACCCGGGTCGGCTGGGTCGGGCGGGCCGTCGACGGGCTGCTGGCCGCGCAGCCCGGGGCGATCGTGGTCGAGATGGGCCTGCCCGGCCCGGTGCCGCCCGCGCGGGGCTGGATCGCCACCGGCGGCGCCTCCGCGGCCGCCGCCCGCGCCGCGGCCGAGCTCCTGCTCGGGACCGAACTGTGAGCGGCCGGCGCGGTGGTGCGGCCGGGGCGCCACCACTCGCGGTGGTAATCACCACTCGCGGTGGTAGCCGCGCGGGCGCACACCGCTCCCCCGGAGGGCGGGCGTGATCGCGGTCGGGGTGGACGCGGGTGGCACCGGGAGCAGGGCCGTCGTCGTCCGGGACGGGACCGTGGTCGAGCGGCGTGACCTGGGGCCGATCAACGTGCTGCTGCACGACGACGCGCTGGACCGGCTGGCCGCCGCCGTCACGGGGGTCGGCGCCGAGGCGGCCGGGTTCGGGCTGGCCGGCGTCCGCTCCGGCGCGCACGCCCGGAAGATCGCGGCCGAGCTGACCGACCGGACCGGGGCCCGGGTCGCGGTCGGCGACGACACCGACGCCGCGCTGGCCGGCGCGTTCCGGGGCGGGCCCGGGATCGTGGTCATCGCCGGCACCGGGTCGGGCGCGGCCGGCCAGGACGAGGCCGGCCGCACCGTCCGCGTCGGCGGGCACGGCTACCTGCTCGGCGACGAGGGCGGTGGCTACTGGATCGGCCGGGAGGCGGTCCGGGCGGCGATGCGCGCCGCCGACGGCACCGGCCCGCCGACGGTGCTCACCGCGGCCGTGCAGCGCGCGTTCGACTCACTGGCCGGTGCCGAGCAGCAGGTGCACCGGCACCCGACCGACCGCGAGCTGCTGGCCCGGCTCGTCCCCGTGGTCGCCCGCGCAGCCGGGGACGCCGAGGCCGACCGGATCCTGGCCGAGGCGGCCGGGCACCTGGTCGACCTGGCCCGGGCCGTACAGGACAGGCTCGGCGCGCTGCCGCTGGCCGGTGTCGGCGGGATCTTCCGCTGCGCGCCGGTCGCGACCGCGTTCCGGACGGCGACGGGCGCGGCGGAGCCCGCCGAACCTCCAGAGCTCGGCGCGCTCCGCCTCCTGGACCGGCCGCCCGCTGCCTAGGCCGGGACGGTGTCGAACTGCGGGCCCTCGGTGCGGGTCCGCTTGAGCTCGTAGAAGTACGGGTTGGCGGCCAGCGCCCGGGCGCCGTCGAACATCGTCGCGGCGTCCTCGCCGGTCGGGACCCGGGAGATCACCGGGCCGAAGAACGCGACGCCCTCGACGTGCAGGACGGGCGTGCCGACCTCGGTGCCGACCGGGTCCATGCCGGCGTGGTGGGAGGCCTTGAGTGCCTCGTCGTAGTCGGTGGAGTCGGCGGCGTCGGCCAGCTCGACCGGCAGCCCGGCCTCCTCCAGCGCGGCGACCAGGGTGTCCCGGCCGTAGCCGGCCTTCTCCTGGTGGATGCGGTTGCCGAGCGCGGTGTAGAGCGGGCGCAACACCTCGGTGCCGAACTTCTGCTCGGCCGCGATGGCCACCCGCACCGGACCCCAGCCCTTGCTGAGCATCTCCCGGTAGCTCTCGGGGATGTCGTCCTTGTCGGAGTTGAGCACGGACAGGGACATCACGTGGAAGCTCAGGTCGAGCGGGCGGAGCTTCTCCACCTCGAGGATCCACCGCGATGTCAGCCACGCCCAGGGGCAGATCGGGTCGAACCAGAAATCGACCCTCGTCCGCTCGGTCACAGGTCCTCCTGCAGAAGGTTTCTTGGTCGTCTCGCCGGTTGGCAGCACCGGAAGACGGTTCTCCGAGAGCCGCAGCACCACTGCGTCCCGGCTCATTCCCGCCGGATGCTGTGAGGTCGCCGTGCGAGACTCCTGGCATGGGTGTCCCGAACCTGACCCGCGCCGACGCGCGCGCCCGTGCCGACCTGCTCACGGTCACCTCGTACGAGGTCGAGCTGGACCTGACCGACGGCGGCGGCAAGCCCGGCGAGCGGACCTTCGCGTCCCGGACGACGATCCGGTTCACCGCGTCCCGGCCCGGGGACTCGACGTCCGTCGACCTGATCGCGGCCGGATTCCGGGAGGCGACGCTCAACGGCGTCGCCCTGGACACCTCCGGGTACGAGCCCGAGACCGGGATCGCGCTGCCCGACCTGGCCGCGGACAACGTGCTCGTGGTCGACGCGGACTGCCTCTACACGAACACCGGCGAGGGGCTGCACCGGTTCGTCGACCCGGTCGACGGCGAGGTCTACCTCTACTCGCAGTTCGAGACCGCGGACGCGAAGCGGATGTACACCTGCTTCGACCAGCCCGACCTCAAGGGCACGTTCGCGCTCACGGTGACCGCCCCGGCGCACTGGGAGGTCGTCTCCAACGGCCGCCCGCTCGACGTCAGCGAGACCACCGGCGGCGCGCAGCAGGTCGTCTTCGCCACCACCCCGCCGATCTCCCCGTACGTCACCGCGCTGGTGGCCGGGCCGTACCACAAGGTCACCGACACCCACGACGGCATCGACCTCGGCGTCTACTGCCGGGCCTCGCTGGCCGAGCACCTCGACGCCGAGGACATCCTGCTGGTGACCAAGCAGGGCTTCGACTGGTATCACCGCGCGTTCGAGTACCGGTACCCGTTCGACAAGTACGACCAGCTCTTCGTGCCGGAGTTCAACGCCGGCGCGATGGAGAACGTCGCCTGCGTGACGTTCCTGGACGACTACGTCTTCCGCTCGAAGGTCACCGACTACAGCTACGAGCGCCGGGCCGAGACGATCCTGCACGAGATGGCGCACATGTGGTTCGGCGACCTCGTGACCATGCGCTGGTGGGACGACCTCTGGCTGAACGAGTCCTTCGCCAGCTTCGTCTCAGTGCTCTGCCAGGCCTCGGCGACCCGGCACACGTCGGCCTGGACGACGTTCGCGAACATCGAGAAGACCTGGGCGTACCGGCAGGACCAGCTGTCCTCGACGCACCCGATCGCCGCCGACATCCCGGACATCGAGGCCGTCGAGGTCAACTTCGACGGGATCACGTACGCGAAGGGGGCCAGCGTCCTCAAGCAGCTGGCCGCCTACGTCGGGGTGGAGCAGTTCCTGCGGGCGTTGCAGGTCTACTTCCGCCGCCACGAGTACGGCAACACCACACTGGCCGACCTGCTCGCCGCGCTGGAGGAGGAGTCCGGCCGGGACCTGTCCCGCTGGTCGGCGCAGTGGCTGGAGACGCCCGGGGTGAACACGCTGCGCGCGTCGTTCGAGGTCGACGAGGACGGGCGCTACACCTCGGTCACGGTCGAGCAGGGGCCGGCCGAACCGGGCGCGGGGCCGCTGCGCGACCACCGGCTGGCGGTCGGGCTCTACCGGGTCGACGGGGCCAAGCTGGTGCGCACCGAGCGCATCGAGCTGGACGTCACCGGCGCCCGGACCGAGGTGCCGGAACTGGCCGGAGTGCTGCAGCCGGACCTGCTGCTGGTCAACGACGACGACCTGACGTACGGGAAGGTGCGGCTGGACGAGCGCTCGCTGGCCACCGTCGTGGCCCGGGTCGCCGACATCGACGACCCGCTGCCGCGGACGCTGTGCTGGGGCGCGGCCTGGGACATGACCCGCGACGGCGAGATGCGGGCCCGCGACTACGTCGCGCTCGCGCTGGCCGGGGTGACGGGCGAGTCCGAGATCGGCGTGGTCCAGTCGATCCAGGGCAAGATCCGCTCCGCGCTGATGAACTACGCGGCGCCGGACTGGGCGCCGACCGGCTGGGCCCAGCTGGCGGACCTGTCCGAACAGGAGCTGCGCGGGGCCGAGCCCGGCTCCGACCTGCAACTGGCCTGGGCCCGGACGTTCGCGGCCGCGGCCCGGACGCCGGCGCAGGTCGCCGTCGTCCGCGGGCTGCTGGACGGCACCGGCGCGGTGCCGGGGCTGAGCGTCGACACCGAGCTGCGCTGGTCGCTGCTGTCGGCATTGGTGGCGCTCGGCGCGGCCGGCGACGACGAGATCGAGGCCGAGCTGGACCGGGACCCGACCGCGTCCGGGCAGCGGCGGGCCGCGACCGCGCGGGCGCTGCGGCCGACGGAGGCGGCGAAGGCCGAGGCCTGGCGGCTGGCGACCGAGGACGACGACCTGCCGAACGCCATCAACGAGGCGATCATCGGGGGCTTCCACCACCCGGAGCAGGACGCGCTGACCGAGCCGTACCTGGCCCGCTACTTCGAGGTCATCCCGGACGTCTGGGAGCGGCGGACCAGCGAGATCGCCCAGAACGTGGTGGTCGGGCTGTTCCCGGACGCGGCCTCGCCCTCGGTGGTGGACGCGGCCGAGGCGTTCCTGGCCGATCCGGCGGTGCCGCCGGCGCTGCGCCGGCTGGTCGCCGAGGGTCGCGACGACACCGTCCGCGCCCTCAAGGGCCGCGCCCGCGACGCGACCTGAGTCTCCTCGACCCGCCGGGAAGCCGGCCCCGCCGGAAAGCCGGCCCCGGGAGCCCGGCTCCGCCGGAAGGCCGGCTCCGCCGGGGCTCGATGGTCCCGGCGGGCCGGCGGCGCCGACCGCGGGCGCGGAAGGGATCGACCACCGCAGGCGCGCGCACAGGCGCCGCCCGGAGTGGGCGGCGCCAGGGGTGGGCGACTAGTTGCGGTGGTGAGGTGGCGCCAGGGGTGTACCCGCGGCGCGTTCGTTCGGGCGCCCGGCCTGGTCGGAGAGCATGCGCAGCCCGTTGACGAGCGCGCCGACCAGGTCACCGACCGAGAGCGAAGCCCGCATCGAGAGCGCCGCCAGCGCCGCCGACCGGTCCGGCAGCCGCCGCGACGACTGCTCCCCGGTCACGATGTGCAGCACCCGCTGCGCCGGCGAGACCGCGAGCAGCACGCCCTCGGCCGGTCGGGGCAGCCCCGCGTGCAGCCGCTCGGCGTGCTCCCGGGTCGGCTCGTCCAGCGCGCCGACCCAGACCGAGAAATCGAGCCCGGTCTCCCGGCTCGACAGCGTCAGCGCCTCGTCCAGCCGGGACAGCTGCCGCGGCGCGAAGGGCCCGGGCTTGCGCCCGACCACCTGCGCCGAGAAGTCGGTGACCTCCGTGTCGCGGCCCGCGACGACCTCCCGCGCGTGTTCCGCGTTGGCAGCGGGACCGTGATCCCCGCCGGGCCGGCTCACCGTGTCCGACGGGAAGTCGGGATCGACATCGGGCTCGGCCGGGTGCTCGGTCCGCAGCTCACCACTCGCCACTGGCCCCGCCCCTCGCCGTCGCAGTGTTCACGTCCAGGACCGACGCCGGTCCGCTCGCCCCGCCCGGCAGGGCCTTGCGCTCCGGCCTACCCGCCGCGGCGAGCGCGGCCCGGCCCTCGGCACTGCCGGCCGGCGCGGCGATGTCCGGCCGCGCCACGTACCAGACCGGCTCGAAGTCCCAGGACTTCCCGACCCGGTAGCGCGGGCTGCGCGAGGCACCGGGCGCGAAGGTCAGCGCCGCCAGCAGGGCCAGCCCCGCGATCGGCGCGACCCCGAACACCAGCACGGTCTCCCAGACGCTCACGCGGTAAAGGTAGCGAACCTCCGCAGGACGCTCATCTCGGGGTTCACCAGCCCGGCGGCCGCCGGTCGACCCACGGCACGGCGTCCTCGAGCTGGGCCGACAGGGACACCAAGGTCGCCTCATCGGCAGGCCGTCCGGCCAACATCACCCCAATGGGGAGGGTGGGCTCGCCCTCGGTCCAGTACATCGGCAGGCTCACCGCCGGCTGCCCGGTCACGTTGTACGTCGCGGCGAACGGGGTGAACTGCGTCTGCCGGGCGAAGTCCTCGGCCGGGTCCCCGGTCTCGGAGAACCAGCCGACCGGCACCGGCGGGCTGGCCAGCGTCGGGCTGAGCACCGCGTCGTACTGGGCGGTGCGCATGATCCACTGCCGGGTGAGCATCTGCAGCTGGGCCATCGCGCCGACGAACTCGGCCCCGGTGGTCTTCGCGCCGAGCCCGCGCAGCCAGCGGGTCAGCGGCAGCAGCTCGTCCTCGCGGGCCGGGTCGACCGGCGCGGACGCCGCCGACACGCCCCAGACCGCCGCGAACGGCGCCAGCGACTCGGGCGGGAACGGCGCGTCGATCTCCTCGACCTCGTGGCCGAGATCGGTCAGCGCGGCCGTCGCCGCCTCGTACGCGGCCAGGCAGTCGGGGTGTATCTCGGAGTCGGCGATGACGGGCGCCGCGTACCGCCCGATCCTCAGCTTGCCCGGGTCGCGGCCGGCGAAGGACAGGAAGGTGGCCCCGTTGGCCAGCGGCGGCGCCCAGTGCGGGTCGCCCGGCATCGGCACGGCCATCGCGTCCAGCAGCGCGGCCGCGTCCCGGACGTTGCGGGCCAGCGGGCCGTTCCAGGCCAGGCCGGTGACGTCGCCGCCGACCGGGCCGTTGCTGACCCGGCCACGGGAGACCTTGATGCCGAACAGCCCGCAGACGCTGGACGGGATCCGGACCGAGCCGCCGCCGTCGCTGCCCTGCGCGAAGGGCACCATCCCGGAGGCGACCGCGGCCGCCGCGCCGCCGCTGGAGCCGCCGGCCGACCGGCTCGGGTCCCAGGGCGTCCGGGCCGGGGGCGCGACCCCGTTCTCGGTGTAGCAGGGCAGGCCGAACTCGGGCGTGTTGGTCTTGC
Source organism: Mycobacteriales bacterium (assembly GCA_035995165.1). NCBI lineage: Bacteria > Bacillati > Actinomycetota > Actinomycetes > Mycobacteriales > Mycobacteriales bacterium. Next base: position 25,235 of record DASYKU010000134.1, on the reverse strand, counting down.
CCAGGCTGATCGTGCCGGCCCGGCGCAGCAGCGTCACGACGTGGTCGTCGACCGGCGGCACGAAGTCGGCGAAGAGCGTCGAGCCGAGCGTGGTCCGGACGCCCGCGGTCAGGTTGAGGTCCTTGATCGCGGTCGGCACCCCGTGCAGCGGCGGCAGCGTGGCCGGGTCGGAGCGGGAGGCCTGCTCCTCGGCCTCCTTGGCCCGGGTCAGCGCGTCGTCGGCGGTCACCGTGACGAACGCGCCCAGCTCCTCGTTGCGCCGCTCGATGCGGGCCAGGTAGTGCTCGACCAGCTCCACCGGACTGACCTGGCGGGCGCGTACCGCCGCCGCCTGCTCCAACGCGCTCATGTCGTGCAACTCGGCCATAGCCGGACCCTATCGAGGACTCCGGCCCGTCATCATGTGCCGGATGGATGAGACCTCGCGTTCGTACGCCGTCGCACTGGACGAGGCGGACCCGCTGGCCGGGTTCGGGGACCGGTTCGTGCCGGCGCCGGAGGTGCTCTACCTGGACGGCAACTCGCTCGGGCGGCTGCCGGCCTCGACCGCGGACCGGCTGGCCCGGGTCGTCACCGAGGAGTGGGGCGGCGGGCTGGTCCGGTCCTGGTCGACCTGGATCTCGCTGGCCCGCCGGATCGGCGACCTGATCGGGGTCCCGCTGCTCGGCGCCCGGCCGGGCGAGGTGGTCATCGCCGACTCGACCACCGTCAACCTCTACAAGCTGGCCGCCGCCGCGCTGGACGCCCGCCCGGGCCGGTCGGTGGTGCTCTCCTGCGCCGACGAGTTCCCCACCGACCGGTACGTGCTGCAGGGGCTCTGTGCCGCCCGCGGCGTCTCGCTCCGCGACCTTCCGTCCTCTGTGGACAGTGGGCTGTCCGTCGACGCGGTGCGGGCCGGGCTGGACGAGTCCGTCGCGGTCGTCGTGCTCTCGCACGTGGCGTACCGGTCGGGGGCGTTGCTGGACCTGCCCGCGATCACGGCCGCCGCGCACTCGGTCGGGGCGCTGGTGCTCTGGGACCTGTCCCACTCGGGCGGGTCGGTGCCGGTCGGGCTGGCCGCGGCGGAGGCGGACCTGGCCGTGGGCTGTACGTACAAGTACCTCAACGGCGGCCCCGGGGCGCCGGCCTACCTCTACGTGCGGACCGAGCTGCAGGAGCAGCTGCGGCAGCCGATCCAGGGCTGGTTCGGGGCGGCGTCGCAGTTCGCGATGACCCCCGAGTACGAGCCGGCGCCGGGGATCGACCGGTTCCTCGTCGGCACCCCGCCGGTGCTCTCGATGGTCGGGATCGAGGAGGGCGCCCGGCTGCTGGTCGAGGCCGGCATCGAGCGGCTGCGGGGCAAGGGGCAGGCGATGACGTCGTACCTGATCACGCTGCACTCGGCCTGGCTCGCGCCGCTCGGCTTCCGGCTCGCCTCTCCCCCGTCGGCCGGCGCCCGCGGGTCGCACGTGTCGCTGGAGCACCCGGCGGCGTGGCAGATCTGCCAGGCGCTGCTGGATCGGGGCGTCGTGCCGGACTACCGGACGCCGGACCGGCTGCGGCTCGGGCCGGCCCCGCTGACGACCCGGTTCACCGACGTGCACGACGCGCTCGTCGTCATCCGGGACGTCGTCGCGTCCGGCGCGCACCTGTCGTACCCGGCGTCGCCGGCGCGGGTGACCTAGGCGCCGGACTGTTTGGGGTGGCGGCGTTCGAGGACGATCGCGAGCGTCGGGCACTGCTGGGCCGCGCGCTGGGCGTGGCTCTCGAGCTCGGCCGGGATCTCGGCCACGATCGGCGCCGGGTAGCCCCAGTCGTCCAGGGTCACCAGCTCCGGCAGCAGCTCGGCGCAGATCCCGTGCCCGTCGCAGGTGATCGGGTTCACCCGCAGGCGCATCCGGCCGGCCCGGTTGAGCGGCGGCTTGACCGGCTCCTTCGGCGGCTTGCGGGAGCGGGCCGCGCTCGGGATCGGCGTGGTGGGGCGGCGTACCGGCGGCGGTGGTGGAACCGGGTGCTGGGCCGGGATCGGGGGCCGGGTCAGGTAGTCGGCCATCGGCGGGTCGGGCTCGGGGGCGCGGCGGCGGCCGACGTACTCCCCCGGCGGGGGGCGGTCGTAGGCGGACGCCTCCCAGGCGGGACGGGCCTCCTCCCCCGGCGGGGGGCGGTCGTAGGCGGACGCCTCCCAGGCGGGACGGGCCTCCGGCTCCCGATACCGCGACGGCGCCTCGTACGCCGGGGCCGCGGGCGTCTCGTATGCCTGTTGGTACGCCGACGGCGGCTCATAGGCCGGCGCGGGCGGCGGCTCGTAGGCCCGTGCCGGCGGCTCATAGGCCGACGGTGCGTCGTAAGGCGACCGGTACGCCGACGGCGCCTCATAGGCCGGGGCCGGCGGTGCGTATGCGGCCGGTTCGTAGGCGGGGGCCGGCGGTTCATACGCGGCCGGCTCGTAGGCGGGGGCCGCCGGTTCATACGCCGCCGGCTCGTAGACCGGAGCGGCCGGTGCCGGGGGCGCGTAGGCGGTCGGCTCATAAGCCGGAGCTGCCGACGCAGGAGGTTCGTAGGCGGGCGCCTCGTAGGCGGGGGCTGCTGGGGCCGGGGGTGCATAGGCGGGCTCGTAGGCCGGAGCAGCCGGGCCCGGCGGCTCGTAGGCCGGCGGCTCGTAGGCCGGGGCCTGCGGTTCGTAGGAGGGCGCCTGCGGTTCGTAGGAGGGCGCCGCGTACGAGGCCGAAGTCCCATACGCCGCAGGCGATTCATAGGCCGACGCCGGCGCCTGGTACGGAGCCTCGAACGGCGGCGGCTCGTAGGCGGGCGACCGGTAGGCGGGCGACTGGTACGCCGGGGGCGGCTCGTACGCCGGGGCAGCCGCCGGCGGCTCGTACCGCGGCACCTCGTACGCAGCCGGCGCCGGGTAAGCAGCGGGCGGCTCGTAGGCAGGCGGCTCGTATGCCGGCGGCTCGTATGCCGGCGGCTCGTGGGCGGGCGGTTCGTCCGCCGTCTCCTCGTAGAGCGCGGGCTCCCGATTCGACCCCGCCGCGTACGGCCCGTACGCGGTCCCCAACCACTCGGCCGTGGACTGCTCCTCGTCGGCTTGGTACCGCCGGCGCGGCCGCGGTGTGTACCCGGACGAGCCGGGCGCGGAGTGCCGGCTCACCGGCGCTTCGGCTTCCGCTGCTCGGACGGCAGCGGCAGCACCCCGCGCACCGGCCGCCCGCACCAACCGGACAGGTGCCGCTCGACGTCCTCGGCGAACACCTCCAGCGCGCTGGCGACCAGGCCGGCCGTGCCGTCCGGATGCGAGCAGGCGCCGCGCCCGGCGATCGAGGAGCACCAGCGGTGCAACCGCGCGACCACGTTCCGGTCGCCCTTGCCGGTCGCCAGCGCGCTCAGCGCGCCCGCGATCGCCGGCAGCCCGTTGAGGCAGGCGCCGCACTGCCCGGCCGACTGGTCGGCGAGGTAGCGGGCCAGCCGCGCGGTCTCGTCCAGCCCGCAGGCCCGGTCCGGCAGCGCGATGACGATGCCGGCCCCGAGCGAGCCGCCGGCCGTGGCCATCCCGGCGTGCGAGAGCGGCGTAGCGAGCGCGGTCGTGGCCGGCAGCCAGCGGCCGGCGCACCCGCCGATCAGCATCGCGCCGACCGGCTCGGTCAGCCAGCCGACCCCGGACAGCGCGGCCTCCACGGTCGTGCCGACCGGCACCTCGACCACGGCCGGCTGCGCGACCGCGCCGCGGATGGTGAGCACCAGCGAGCCCGGCTCGGCGGCCTCGCCGACCTCCCGGAACCAGCTCGCGCCGTACCGGGACAGCAGCGCGAGGTTGGCCATGGTCTCGACGTTCTGCACGAGCGTCGGACGGCCCTTCACGCCCCGCTCGGACGTGTGCGGCGGGTGGTAGAGCGGCACCGCGGCGCCGCCGGAGAGGTGCTGCGCGGTCGCCGACGACTCGCCGGTGACGTACCGGTCGGGAGCCGGCACGAGCTTCATCGGGACCTCGTCGAGCTTGGCCCGGCGGCGCTCGGCCAGCGCGCGCTCCATCACGTCGTAGACGCCGGTGCGCTGCACGACCGAGACCATGATCTGGCGGGCCTCGACCGCGTCGGCGGCGACCTGGGCGCCGTCCAGGATCAGGTGCGGCACGCGGCTGATCAGGAACGTGTCCTTCTCGCCGAGCGGGTCCCCGGCGGCGCCGTTGACCACGACGACGGCCTTGCCCCGCACCGCCCGGACCGCGCGGACCTTGGCCTCGACCGGGAACCCGGCGCCGCCGCGCCCGCGCAGCCCGCTCTCGGCGATGACCCGGCCGGCGCCGGCGCTGTTCAGCGGCCCGTAGGCCGCCCGGTGCTCGGCCAGCGTCACCGGCCGCCCGTCCGGCCGGACCGCGGCCAGCAGCCGCGGCAGCCCGGCCGCGCCGGACCCGGCGGCCCGCTCGACCGCGGGCGCCACCGCCCGCCGCTCCCACATCCCGGTCGGCCACTCGCCGGTGATCTCCCCGGTCGCGGCCCGCGACGGCGCCCGCAGCCCCGGGATGTCCTCCCGGACCCACTCGCCGGTCGCGGCCGGGTCGGGCCAGGTCCGCCGCTGGGACGGCGGCGCGGTCACTTCTGCCCCGTGGATTGGGAGGTGCCCGAGCGCTTGGACCAGTTCGGCGCGAACGGTCCCTGCTTGGCCCAGGTGAACACCAGCGCCACCGCGCACGCGGTCACCAGCACGGCGCTGGTCCGCAGCAGCGCCCGTCGGGGCCAGCCCTCGACGATCCGCCAGGCGAACGCGAGCAGCACGAGCACGACGCAGGCGATCGTGAACCAGACCGACCAGGCCTTGCGGGTGTCCGAACCCGTACCGAGCGCGTGCACGATGCCCAGCGGCCAGCACATGTACGCAGTCCAGTGCACCGCGCGCCAGGCCTCGTACCCGATCCGCTGACGCATCAGGCTGGTCACGATCATTGCGATGATGAGGTCGGACGACAGCGTGCCGAGCCCCATGTAGACCGGCCGGTAGCTCCCGATGAAAGGGATGAAGGATTCCTGCACGGTGATCCGGACGAAGTCGTCGAGGATCGCGGCGACGACGTGCAGGGCCAGGAGCACCAGCACGTACAGGGAGATGTTGCGGTGCAGGCCCTGGGTGACGAAGCGGGGCCAGCGGGCGCTGGAGAGCCGGGTGCTGGCGCCGATGCCGAGCGCCATGCTCAGCGTGAGCAGCGCGAGAGCGACGACGCCGCTGGCCCGGGTCAGGAACCAGGTCAGTTGGGAATCGCCGAGCAGGTCACTCACCCGGCGTCCCCCTCCCTGTCCTCCGGCCAGCCGGCGACCCGGTGCACCGCCCCGGCCGCATCGACCAGTCGCGAAGGTAGTCCCCGGCTCTGGAGCCATTCGGGTGAACCCCGACCCCGCACGATGGCCGCCGTACTCGCCGTGTTCGCGTCGACACAGCTCGCTGCCGTGACGGTGACCGTGCGCCAGACCGGCTCGACCGGCAGCCCGGTTCGCGGGTCGAGCACATGGTGGTAGCTGCGCCCGGCCCGCTGCCAGCGCCGGACGGCGGTGCTCGACGTGGCCAGCCCGCCACCGTGCAGACGGATCACCGGTCCCGTCCGCCCCGGGGTCCGTACGTGCTCGCGGGCGGCGTCGTCGGTGAGCCGGACCGGCCAGCCGGCCGGCGGCAGCGGACCGGCGGCGGCGAGGTCCCCGCCGACGTTCACCAGCACGCCCGCGCCGGTGGCGGCGACGATCGCGGTCGCGGCCCGGTCCACGGCCAGCGCCTTGGCCGTCGCACCCAGGTCGAGGCCGGTGCCGGCCGGGATCCGGATCGTGTCCGCGGTCAGCTCGACCTGCCGCCAGGCGCCGGGCGGCGGGGGCGCGGGGACGGCGGCCGGGCCGTCGGCCGGCAGCGCCTCGTAGTCGGCGTCGTAGCCGGCGGCCACCAGCGCGCGACCCAGCATCGGGTCGACGTCACCGTCGGTCTGCTCGGCCGCGGTCAGCGCGACCCGGACGGCCGCCGCGAACAGCGGGCTGATCGGCACGGTCGTCCCGGCCGCGGCGTTGACCGCCATCAGCTCGGAGTCGGGCCGGAACCGGCTGCAGGCCAGGTCGATCGCGGCCAGCTCGTCCTGCAGGATCCGGACGGCGGTGCCGAGCGCGTCCGGGCGGCTGTCGACGAGCAGCTCCCCGTACGTGCCCAAGGCCTCGAACCGGCTGCGCACCACCCGCGCCTCCCGCGGACGCCCGCCGGGACGCCCCGCTCCGGCCGGGTCCGCGGCGTCTCCCGGGCGGGCTGCCGCCTCGGCAGGACACCCCGGTGCGGTCGGGCCTTCAGCGTCCCGCGGGCGAGCTGCGCCCGCGGCGGGACGGTGCGGTGCGGTCGGGCCTTCGGCGTCCCGCGGGCGGGCTGCGTCCGCGGCGGGACCGTGCGGTGCGGCCGGGTCCGCGGTGTCGGCCGGGGGCGGAGCGGCGACCGCGCCCGCCGGTCCACTGTGGACCGACGGGACGGGGTCGGGGATCTGTCCGGTGCGCTGGCGCACCGGGGAGGCGGCGACTCGGCTCACGTGCCGCCGGTCGGGGTCGGCGCCGGCACGGGGTCCGTGGTCGGGTCGGGCGTCGGCGCCGCGGTCGTCGTCGGCGGGGCCGGCGGCGGCTTGGGCGCGGTCGTGGTCCTCGGCGGCGTCGCCTTGGGCGGCGCGGCCTTCGTCGTGCTCGGCGCCGCGGCCGTGGTCGTCGGGTCGTCGTCCACCGGCGGGGCGGCCGCGGTGGTCTTCGGCGCGGCCTTGGTCGCCTTGGGCGCGGGCCGGTTCGCCCGCGATGCCGGCTGGGCCTTGCGAGGTGCGGCCTTGGTCGCCGGGGCCTTCGCCGCCGGCGCCTTCCCGACCGTGGCGGCCGTGGTGCTCTGGGCCGGCGTCGCACCCGCGATCGCAGCGGCAAGTCCTCCGGTCGCGATCACCGCGCCGGCAGCCACCCCCTTGGTGACCAGCGAGAGACGCCGGAGCGCGCGGTCGCGGTGGTGAGCGGGGGGAGAAGCCATCGAGTTCCTCTCAGACATGCCTGGACCGTGCCGTTCCCCCGTCCGTGCGGGCCGCCCTACTGCGGCCCTCCCGATGCCAGGCCTCACCACCACGGCATCGGGTCGGGCGCCCGCCTCACCACCGGTGCCCGGTCCTGACGGATCACGCCCGAGCGCGATCCGCGGAAGTTTGTATCAAGGAAAGATTGTGAAGGCGAGCCGCATCACCGTAAGGCTTCAGACAACGACGCCCCGTCGTCACGACGGGGCGAGCAGGTCACGCGGTTGCGGCTTCGCCGTCGTCCAGGTATGCCTGCCAGCGTGGGTCGGGGGTACGGAACCCGAGCACCCGCCAGGCTGTCCCGGACGGGGCTCTCGGTGGTGTCCCGATCCGCCAGCCCAGCTCGACCAGGGCCCGGTCGGCTTTCGTGTGGTTGCACCGGGCGCAGGACGCGACCACGTTCTCCCAGGTGTGAGCGCCGCCGCGGCTGCGCGGTATGACGTGGTCGAGGGAGGTGGCGGCGGCCCCGCAGTAGACGCAGCGGCCGCCGTCGCGGGCGAACACGGCCCGGCGGGTCAGCGGCACCTGGGCCCGGTACGGCACCCGCACGTACCGGGTCAGCCGCAGCACGCTCGGCACCCGGATCGCGGTGGTCGCGCTGTGGAAGGAACCGTCGCCGTCTTCGACCGCGACGGCCTTCTGGCTGAGCACCAGCACGACGGCGCGCCGCGACGACACGACACACAGGGGCTCATACGTCGCGTTGAGCAGCAACGTCACAGTCGCTGGCGCCACCGGCCCACCTCCCTGAGCTGAGACCAGTGAACCTGAAGCGGGGCGGCTGTGCACGCGTTTAGCGCCCTGGTTCACAAGACTGTCGCCGGGCGGGGCCCTCCCCCAGGGCCCCGCCCGGCGACAGCGGATCGGTGTGCTGCCCGTACGCGCGGCGTGCGGGACGTGGAACGAATGTGGGGCCGGGCGGCCGCTCGTCGTTGCGAGGCCGGCCCGGCGTCGGACGCACTAGCGGCGGAGCAGGTCCTCCAGCTCGGCGATCTCGGCGGCACTGTGCCGCGCGAACATCGCCTCGAGGTCGGCCCGCTCGGCCGGGGTGCGGTAGGAGGCCAGCTCGGTACGCAGGCGGTCGCGCTCGGCCCGCTGTGCCCGCCGGACGCGGTGCCGCGCGGCGAACTCGGCGGCCGGGGCCGTCATGGTCGAGAGCATCGGCGTTCTTCTTTCTTTCTCGGTAGGTCTGTGGACGCCTCCCAGTCTACTGGATCGATTAAGTCGCCTCGTTGCGGGCGACGTGAACTGCAGCACCCCGGTCACCGTCGGACCGCCGCCGCCGCTCTAACCTCGTCGCCGTGCCCGCTCTGCGATCCGACCACCGACCCGACTACCCGCCGGCCGAGCGTCTCGACCTGGTCGAGCAGCTCAACGGGCACGAGGTCGCCGATCCGTACCGGTGGCTGGAGGACCCGGCCGATCCCCGGACGGTGGCCTGGGCCGAGGCCGAGGACGAGCTGGCCCGCCCGCTGCTGGACGCGCTGCCGGGCCGGGACCGGCTGACCGGCCGGCTCACCACCCTGCTGCGGGCCGGCAGCGTGGGCGCGCCGACCTGGCGGGGCGAGCGGGCGTTCTTCACCCGCCGGGAGCCGGGCCAGGAGCACGCCGCGCTGCTGGTGCGGGACGCGGACGGCAGCGAGCGGGTGCTGGTCGACCCGACCGCGCTGGACCCGGCCGGCACGACCACGCTCGACGCGTACGTCCCCAGCATCGACGGCGACCGGCTCGCCTACCAGCTGTCCACCGGCGGCGACGAGGAGTCGCGGCTGTACGTGCTCGACGTCGCCAGCGGCGCGCAGCTGGACGGCCCGGTCGACCGCTGCCGCTACTCCCCCGTGGCCTGGCTGCCCGGCGGCAACGAGCTCTACTACGTCCGGCGGCTGGCGCCCGAGGCCGTGCCGGCCGGTGAGGAACAGTTCCACCGTCGGGTCTGGCGGCACCGGCTCGGCGCGACCCCGGCCACCGACCTCGAGGTGCACGGCGCCGGGCTGGACCCGACGAACTACTACGACGTGTCGGTGTCCCGGGACGGCCGCTGGCTGCTGGTCACCGCGTCCGCCGGGACGGCGCCGCGGGACGACGTCTGGATCGCGGACCTGACCGGCGACGCCGTGCTGAACCCGATCCAGCTCGGCGTCGACGCCCGGGTCTTCCCCCGGATCGGCCCGGACGGCCTGCTCTACCTCAACACCGACCGGGACGCGCCGCGCGGCCGGCTGGCCCGGGTCGACCCGGCCGATCCCGCGTACGAGCGGTGGGTCGACGTGGTGCCCGAGGCCGGCGACGAGGTGCTGGCCGGGACCGTGCTGCTGTCGTCCGCGGATGGTGCCGGCGACGTGGTCACCGTGTTGGCCGCGCACACGAAGGACGCGGTGGACGCGCTGTCCTGGTGGGATCCGGATGGCGCGGCCCGCCTCGGCACGGTCGACGGCCTGGGCACCGGCAGCGTGGTGGGCCTGACCGGGCGACCGGAGGGCGGGCGCGAGGCCTGGATCGGCTACACCGACCACGTCACGCCGCCGCTGGTGCGGCACTGGACCGCCGACGACCCGGCCGAGCTGGACACCTGGGCGACGGCGCCCGGGGCCGGGACGCCGGCCGGCGTCCGGGTGAGCCGGGTGCACTACGAGTCCGGCGACGGGACCCGGGTGCACATGTTCGTGGTCGCCACCACGCTGGCGCCGGATCGGGTGCGTCCGACGATCCTCTACGGCTACGGCGGCTTCAACCAGGCGCTGACCCCGAGCTACACCGCCTCGATGCTGGCCTGGGTCGAGGCCGGCGGCGTCTGGGCGGTGGCCAACCTGCGCGGCGGCTCGGAGAACGGCGAGCAGTGGCACCGGGCCGGCATGCGCGAGCACAAGCAGAACGTCTTCGACGACTTCGCGGCGGCGGCCGGGCGGCTGGTCGCCGACGGCTGGACCACGCCGGGCCAGCTCGGCATCTACGGCGGCTCCAACGGCGGCCTGCTCGTCGGCGCCGCGCTGACCCAGCGCCCGGAGCTCTACGCGGCGGTCGTCTGCAGCGCCCCGCTGCTGGACATGGTCCGCTACGAGCTGTTCGGCCTCGGCCGCACCTGGAACGACGAGTACGGCACGGCGGCGGACCCGGTCGAGCTCGGCTGGCTGGCCGCGTACTCCCCGTACCACCGGGTGCGCGACGGGGTGAACTACCCGGCCGTGCTGTTCACGACCTTCGACAGCGACACCCGGGTCGACCCGCTGCACGCCCGCAAGATGTGTGCGGCGTTGCAGCACGCGACGACCGGCACCCGGCCGATCCTGCTGCGCCGGGAGAAGGACGTCGGTCACGGCGCCCGCTCGGTGAGCCGGACCGTGCAGCTGTCGGTGGACCAGCTCGCGTTCCTGGCCGACCGGCTGGGGCTGCCGCTGTGAACGCTGAGGACGCCGTGGACACCGGCCGCAGCTTCGGCCAGTTCGTCGCGGACAACCGCGACGCGATCATCGTCCGGCCTCTCCACATCATCGTGATCATCCTGCTGGCGCTGGGGATCCGCTGGCTGCTGTTCCGGGCGATCAACCGGATGGTGCGCTCGACCGCACACAGCGACGTGCCGGTCGTGCTGCGGCCGCTGAAGGACCGGCTCAACAACGGCTCCGCCGAATCGGCCGTGGTCGACGAGCGGCGCCGGCAGCGGGCCGAGACCGTCGGGTCGCTGCTGCGCAGCATCACCTCGCTGGTGATCGGCGTGCTCGCGCTCATGCTCGTGCTGGGCGAGATCGGCTTCCAGCTCGGCCCGTTCATCGCGGGCGCCGGGATCATCGGCGTCGCCGTCGCATTCGGCGCGCAGAACGTGGTCAAGGACTTCCTGTCCGGCATCTTCATGGTCCTCGAGGACCAGTACGGCGTCGGGGACGTGGTCGACCTCGGAGCGGCCAGCGGCACGGTCGAGGCGGTCGGGCTGCGGGTGACCCGGGTCCGGGACGCCAGCGGCACGCTCTGGTACGCCCGCAACGGCGAGATCCTGCGGGTCGGCAACAAGAGCAAGGGTTTCGCGCTGGTCACGCTCGACCTGCCTGTCCCGTACGGCTCGGACGTGGACGCGGCCGGGGCGACCATGCAGATGGCGGCGGACGAGCTGGTCACCGAGGAGGACTTCGCCGACGCCGTCCTGGAGGAGCCGAAGCTGCTCGGCGTCGAGGAGATCGACGTCGAGAAGGGCGTCACGCTGCGACTGACCGTGAAGGTGCGGCCGTCGGACCAGTGGCGGGTGGCCCGGGCACTGCGGCAGCGGATCGCCGACCGGCTCGACCAGGACGGGATCCGGCGGGCGCCGGGCAACGGGCTCGACGTGCACACCGAGCCGGTCGGCGACGCGAACGCGGCCGCGCCGGTCGACGGCGGCGGCGGGCAGCCGCCGACCGGTCCCACCAGCTCCGACCCCATCCCCCGCGAACCCCGCTGATCCCCGCGGCGCGTGTCAGCGGCGCCGGCCCGGGCAGGAGTCCGGTCGTGACGCAGCGGGTGGACGAGCGGGTGCGGGTGGTCGACGCGACGCCTGCCGATCTCTGGCAAGTGATCGCCGACTTCGGCGGCGCGAACCGCTGGTACGCCCCGCCGCTGGTCTGGGAGCTCCGCGGGCTGCTCGACCGGCTCATGGGCGGCATCGGCCTGCGCCGCGGCCGGCCGTCGTCGCTCGCGGCCGGGGACGCGCTGGACTTCTGGCGGGTCGAGGAACTGCGCCCGGGCGCGCTGCTGCGGCTGCGGGCCGAGATGCGGACGCCCGGGACGGTCCGGCTGGAGCTGCGGGCCGAGCCGGCCGACGGCGGCCGCGCTCGCTATCGGCAGCGCGTGCTCTTCCAGCCCGCCGGCGTGCCCGGCGAGCTCTACTGGTGGGCGCTGCGGCCGGCCGACACACTGTTGTACCGCTTCATGGTGCGGACGGCGGCGGCGGCTGCGAGCCGCCGTCACGAGGGCGCGCCAGAGCCACGCAACACCGCGTAGGACCATCGCCGAACACCCCGTTTCCTGCCGCTTGCCGGTCCTGGCGACCCGCTTGTACGGTCACCCTATCGAACACACGTTCGAATGGAAGTGACGCGGAAGGGTGACGTCGGTGGGCACGGAGGTGACGCTGGGGGCGGCCGGCCGCAGTGGGCGCGGCTACCTGAGCGAGCCCGGGTTGGCCGGTCCTGGCGTCGTCATCGTGCACGACGAGTTCGGTCTGCTGCCACACGTCCGGGAGCGCTGCGACTGGCTCGCCGAGGCCGGTTTCGTCGCCCTCGCCATCGACCTCTTCGACGGGCGGACCGCACGGACGCCGGAGGAGGCGGAGCGCCTCGGGGCCGGCCTGGACACCTGGCGCGCCCGTGGCCTGCTGGCGACCGCCGCGACCCAGCTGCTGGCCCGGCCGAAGGTGCGGCCGCAGCGGGTCGGTGCGGTCGGGTTCGGGCTCGGCGGCCGGCTGGCGCTGCTGACCGCGACGACCGGGGCGCTGGACGTGATAGTCGCGTTCTACGCGATCCTGACCTCGGCCGAACGATCGCTGGTGCCGTGCCCGACGCTCCTGCACCTGACCGGCGGCCCGGGCGACCAGGACCAGGACACCCGGGCGTTCCTGCAGGACCTGCGCACGTCCGGGACCGAGGTGACCGCTCGGACCTGGTCCGGGGTGCCGCCTGGATTCGCCAACGCCGACCGGCCGGCATACCTGGAGAAGCCGACGGTGGCGGCCTGGATCGAGACGGCCGGCTTCCTCGCCGGCCATCTCCGCCGCTGAACCCCACACCGAGCGCCTGCCGGTCCAAACCGAGCGCCGGCCGGCTCCGGGGCCACGGTCCATGCCGCACGGCCCGACCTGCCGGTCCCTCCGAGGCGCCCGGCCGGTCCGACGGAGCGCCGGCCCCAGTCCCCGCGTTCTGGCTGCCGGTCAGCGCGGGCCGCCAGCCGTCCGAGACGAAGCGGCGCACCGGCCCCACGTCCCCGCGTTCTCGCCCGCCGGTCACCCCGGGCCGCCGACCGTCCGAGACGGAGCCGGCCGGCGCCCGGCGTCCCCCTTGACGCCCTCGGCGGCCCTCGCCGGCGCTCGGGGCGGCATGCGGCGGGTGCGTTCGACCGGTGCGGTGGGGCTCGGGGCGGTGACGTGGGAGGTGCGGGACAATGGGGGTGTGACCGACCCGCAGACCGGACCCACGCTCTACGACCTCGTGGGCGGCGAGGAGACCTTCCATCGGCTGGTCGCCCGGTTCTACGCCGGCGTGCACGACGACCCGCTGCTGCGCCCGCTCTACCCGGATGAGGACCTCGGTCCGGCCGAGGAGCGGCTGCGGATGTTCCTGGTGCAATACTGGGGCGGCCCCCGGACGTACTCGGAGCGTCGTGGGCACCCCCGGCTGCGAATGCGGCACGCGCCGTTCGCGATCGGGACGGCCGAGCGGGACGCCTGGCTGCGGCACATGCGGGTCGCGGTGGACTCGCTGGAGCTTCCCCCGGAGCAGGAGGAGCCGCTGTGGCGCTACCTGGAGACGGCGGCCCACAGCATGCAGAACACGTGGGACACCACCCGCGCCGGGTAGCCTCCGCCGGCTGGGCGCCGTCGGAGGGCGCCGGCCGACCGGGGCAGACCACACCATCGCCGAGGAGACCTGTGCACCGCTCGCCCGACAGCCGCGCGTCCGCGACCCCGTCCGGAGGGCAGCAGGATCCGTGGTGGAAGACCGCCGTCTTCTACCAGGTGTACGTCCGCAGCTTCGCCGACTCCGACGGCGACGGCGTCGGTGACCTGGCCGGCATCCGGGACAAGCTCGGCTACCTGCACCTGCTCGGCGTGGACGCGCTCTGGCTGACGCCGTTCTATCCCTCGCCGATGGTCGACCACGGCTACGACGTGGCCGACCCGCGTGACGTCGACCCGCTCTTCGGCAGCCTCGCCGACTTCGACGCGCTGGTCGCCGACGCGCACGCGCTCGGCATCAAGGTGACCGTCGACCTGGTCCCGAACCACACCTCCGACCGGCACGCCGACTTCGCCGCCGCGCTGGCCGGGCCGCCCGGCAGCCCGGCCCGGGCCCGGTACGTCTTCCGCGCCGGCGACGGACCGGACGGCGCGCAGCCGCCCAACAACTGGCACTCGATCTTCGGCGGGCCGGCCTGGACCCGGGTCCCGGACGGGCAGTGGTACCTGCATCTGTTCACGCCCGAGCAGCCCGACCTGGACTGGACGAACCCGGAGGTCAGCGCGGACCTCGAGCGGACCTTGCGGTTCTGGATGGACCGGGGCACGGACGGCTTCCGGATCGACGTGGCGCACGGGATGGCGAAGGCCGAGGGCCTGCCGGACATGGACCTGCCGGACCGCAAGAACACCGTGCCGGACCCGGAGGGCGGCGACGACCCGCGCTTCGACGTCGAGGGCGTGCACGACGTGCATCGGCTGATCCGCCGGGTGCTCGACTCGTACCCGGAGCGGATGACGGTCGGCGAGGTCTGGGTGCACGGCGACGAGCGGCTGGCCCGCTACGTCCGGGCCGACGAGCTGAACCTGGCCTTCAACTTCCGGCTCCTGCAGGCGGACTGGGACGCGGCGGCGTTCCGGGACGCGATCGAGGACTCGATGGCGACCATGCGCTCGGTCGGCGCACCGACGACCTGGGTGCTGTCCAACCACGACATCGTCCGGCACACCAGCCGGTACGCGCGGGGCACCGACGAGGCGACCGGCCGGCGCCGGGCCCGGGCGGCCGCGCTCGTCCAGCTCGCGCTGCCCGGGGTCGCGTACGTCTACTACGGCGACGAGCTGGCGCTGCCGAACGTGGACCTGCCCGACGACGTGCTGCAGGACCCGGTGTGGGAACGCAGCGGGCGCACCGAGCGCGGCCGGGACGGCGAGCGGGTGCCGATGCCGTGGTCGGGCGAGAAGCCGCCGTACGGGTTCAGCTCGGGCTCGAAGACGTGGCTGCCGATGCCGGACGAGTGGGCCGACCTCACCGTCGAGGTGCAGCTGGAGGACCCGGGCTCGACGCTGTCGCTCTACCGGCAGGCGCTGGAGCTCCGGCACGAGCACCCCGGATTCACCGAGGACGGGCTGGAGTGGTTCAGCGCGCCGGCCGGATGCCTGGCGTTCCGCCGGCCGGCCGGGCTGCTCTGCGCGCTGAACGCCTCGGCGGAGCCGGTCCCGATGCCGCCGGGCGAGCTGCTGCTCGCCAGCGGTCCCCTCGCCGCCGAGGGCACCCTCCCGCCCGACACCGCCGCCTGGCTCGCCTGAGCGTCCACGGCTTCGCCGCGCGGTCGACCGAACCAGGCCGGGGCGGATCCGGCTCCGCCGGCCGGCGCGGAGCAGCCCGGCTGCACGATCAGCCGCCAGGCGCCGCCGGGCGGACCGCGCCAGAGCTCAGCGTGGGGTCAGGCCGAGGGTGGGGGTGGTGTGCTGGTAGGCGGAGCCGTACGCGCCGGCCAGTCGGGTCCAGCCACCGGCGGCGGAGACGAGGACGACGTCCGCGCTGGGATCGCCACCGAGGAATCCCATCCGGGTCAGCGCGCTGAGCACCCGCAGCGGGAGCACGGCCGTCTGCCCGGCGCCGCTGACGGTCAGCGACTCGTGGTCCAGCAGCGACTCTCCCGCGGCCGCGGCGGCCCCGGCCGGCACCGCTCGGAGCGCGTCCCGGCCGGCCCGGACCAGCGCCCGCAGGACGTCCGCCGGCACCGAGTCCAGCCGCTGCCAGCCCGCAGCCGGCGGCAACGCCGCCCGCCACTCGACGTCCCGCCGCCCCGGCCACCGGACCGCGTCTCCCGCCGGCCCGTCGGGTGGCGGCGGACGGGCGGCGTCGCGGGGCGGTGGGTCGAGGGCGGTGAGTAGGTCCGCGGCGCCGACGGTCACGTCGGCCGGGTCCGCAGAGCCGGAAACGGTTCGGCTCACGAGGACGCCGAACGGCAGGCGGACCCATGCCGTCACCCGCTCCCCCGCCACGCGTACGCGGGCGAGGGCGGCGGGATCGAGGGCGACCGCCCGGCCGAGGAACGAGGCGAGGTCGCCCCGGTCGGCCGCCCCGCCCAGCCGGAGCCCGCTCACGCGGGACTCCGGCGGCCGACCGGCGACACCGGCCGGCCCGGGCAGGAAGGACGCACGGCTCAGTCGCGGGTCAGCTTGCGGTGCGTGACCCGGTGCGGGCGGGCGGCATCGGCGCCGAGCCGGTCGACCTTGTTCGACTCGTAGTCGGCGTAGTTGCCCTCGAACCAGAACCAGCGCGACGGGTCCTCATCCGTGCCCTCCCAGGCCAGGATGTGGGTCGCGACCCGGTCCAGGAACCACCTGTCGTGGGAGATGACCACGGCACAGCCCGGGAACTCCAGCAGCGCGTTCTCCAGCGACTGCAGCGTCTCGACGTCCAGGTCGTTCGTCGGCTCGTCGAGCAGCAGCAGGTTGCCGCCCTCCTTGAGGGTGAGCGCGAGGTTGAGCCGGTTGCGCTCGCCACCAGACAGCACGCCGGTCGCCTTCTGCTGGTCCGGCCCCTTGAACCCGAACGCCGAGACGTACGCCCGGGACGGCATCTCGGCGTTGCCGACCTTGATGTGGTCGAGCCCGTCGGAGACGATCTGCCAGACGCTCTGCTTCGGGTCCAGCCGGGTCCGCCCCTGGTCGACGTAGGACAGGGCAACCGTCTCGCCGAGGCGGACCGAGCCGCTGTCGGTCTTCTCCTCGCCGATCACGGTCTTGAACAGCGTGGTCTTGCCGACGCCGTTGGGACCGATGATCCCGACGATGCCGCCGCGGGGCAGCGAGAACGACAGGTCCTGGATGAGGACCCGGTCGCCGAAACCCTTCTTGAGCTTGTCGGCCTCGACCACCACCGTGCCCAGCCGCGGGCCCGGCGGGATCTGGATCTCATCGAAGTCGAGCTTGCGGGTCTTCTCCGCCTCGGTCGCCAGCTCCTCGTACCGCTGCAGACGGGCCTTGTTCTTGGCCTGGCGCGCCTTCGGGTTGCTGCGCACCCACTCCAGCTCCTGCTCGAGGATGCGTTGCCGCTTGGCGTCCTTGCGCCCCTCGACCTTGAGCCGGGCCTGCTTGGTCTCGAGGTAGGTCGAGTAGTTCCCCTCGTACGGATACGCGTGGCCGCGGTCCAGCTCGAGGATCCACTCGGCCACGTTGTCCAGGAAGTACCGGTCGTGGGTGACGGCCAGGACGGTCCCCGCGTACTTCGCGAGGTGCTGCTCCAGCCAGTCGACGCTCTCCGCGTCGAGGTGGTTGGTGGGCTCGTCGAGCAGCAGCAGGTCCGGTGCGCTCATCAGCAGCGCGCACAGCGCCACCCGGCGCTTCTCGCCACCGGACAGCGTCGAGACCTCCGCGTCGCCCGGCGGGCAGCGCAGCGCGTCCATCGCCTGCTCGATCGTGCTGTCGAGCTCCCAACCGTTGTCGTGCTCGATCTTCTCCATCAGGTCGCCCTGCTCGGTCAGCAGCGCGTCGAAGTCCGCGTCGGGCTCCCCCATGGCCGCGCTGACGTCCTCGAACCGCTTCAGCGCGGCCCGCGTCTCGGCGACCGCCTCCTCCACGTTGCCGCGGACGTCCTTGCTCTCGTCCAGCTGCGGCTCCTGCATGAGGATGCCCACCGAGAAGCCGGGGCTGAGCAGGGCGTCGCCGTTGGACGCCTGCTCCAGTCCGGCCATGATCTTGAGCACGGTTGACTTGCCGGCCCCGTTGGGACCGACCACACCGATCTTCGCGCCGGGCAGGAACGCCAGGGTCACGTCATCGAGGATCACTTTGTCGCCGTGCGCCTTGCGCACCTTGCGCATCGAGTAGATGTACTGCGCCATCCTGCTTGCCGCTCCCGTCGCCTGAGTCCGCTCCAGTGTCCCAGCCCGGCGCGTCGAGGTCACACGCCGGCTCCTACCAGCCCGGACCCGTCCGGCACCGCGGCCGTCGAGCCGCCGGCCGGGTCCTCCGCCGTCCGGGGCGACCGCCGGAACACCGCCGTCCCGCGGGCCAGGTCCGGACCGATCGCGAGCGCCTCCAGCTCGCAGACCGACCGGTTCTGGCCGTCCTTCTCGTACGTCCGCGTGGTGAGCTTCCCGCTGACGATGACCGGGTCGCCCTTGCGCAGCGACACCGACACGTTGGCCGACAGCTCCCGCCAGCAACTCACGCTGAGGAACAGCTGGCCGCCGTCGACCCAGCGGCCGGTCGCCTTGTCGAACCGCCGGGAGGTCGAGGCGATCCGGAAGCCGGCCACGTCCTGCCCGGCTTCGATGGTGCGCACCTTCGGGTCGTCGACCAGGTTGCCCACCACGGTGACAAACGTTTCGTTCAACGCCGGACTCCTTCGAAACATGCCCACCACCGCGGTGGGCGACGGCACGAAGGCTCCGGCCAGAGCCGTCGTCGCGGGAGCCCCGATCGCCGTTCTGTGGACAACCGCCGGGGCTGTGGACAGCCGTTGGACAGGCCCGGGCGCCCCTGATCCGATGGGCGCCCGACCGAAACAGTGAGCGGGACCTGCGAGAGTGGAGGTGTGCGTGTGGCGATCCTCGGGGCTCTCCTCGTGACCGACGAGGCCGGCCGGCCGGTCGAGGTCGGCGGCGCCCGGCTGCGTGCACTGCTGACCCGCCTCGCGCTGGAGCCCGGCCGCCCGGTCGGGGTGGACGCGCTGGTCGAGGACCTCTGGGGCGACACGCCCCCGGCCGACCGGCTCAACGCGCTGCAGTCGCTGGTCTCCCGGCTGCGCCGGGCGCTGCCGGGCGCGCCGATCGAGTCCGGCCCGACCGGCTACCGCCTCACGCTCGACCGCCGCGACGTCGACGCGGCCGAGTTCGCCCGGCTGGCCGAGGCCGGTCGGCGGGCGCTGCCGGACGAGCCCGCGACCGCCCGCCGGCTGCTTACCGAGGCCCTCGCGCTCTGGCGCGGTCCCGCGCTCGCCGACGCGGCCGGCAGCCCCTGGGCCGACGCCGCCGCCGACCGGCTGGCCGAGCGCCGGCTGGCCGCGACCGAGGACCGGATGGATGCCGAGCTGGAGCTGGGCGGGCACGGGGCGGTGCTGGCCGAGCTGGAGGCGCTCGCCCGGGCGCACCCGATGCGCGAGCGGATCCGCGGGCAGCACATCCGCGCGCTCTACGCGGCCGGCCGGCAGGCCGACGCGCTCGCCGCGTACGAGGACCTGCGGGGGCTGCTCGCCGACGAGCTGGGCGTCGACCCGTCCCGACAGCTGCAGGAGATCCACCTGCGGGTGCTGCGGGCGACGCCGGAGCCGCGCCGAGCCACCCCGCGGACGAACGTGCCGGCCCAGTTCACCAGCTTCGTCGGCCGCGACGCGGACCTGGCCGAGGTGGCCCGGCTGCTCGAGCGGCACCGCCTGGTCACGCTGGTCGGACCGGGCGGCGCGGGCAAGACCCGGCTCGCGGCCGAGACCGCGGTCCGGGTGCTGGACGGGTTCCAGGACGGCGCCTGGCTGGCCGAGCTCGCCCCGGTGACCGACGGCAGCCAGGTCCCGCAGGCGGTGGTCAGTGCGGTCGGGCTGCCCGACACCCGGCTGCGGGAGGCCGCCGCCCAGCCGCCGCCGCTGGCCCGGCTGGTCGACCTGCTCGCCGACCGGTGCGCGCTGATCGTGCTGGACAACTGCGAGCACCTGATCGAGCCCGCGGCCCGGACCGCGGCCGAGCTGCTGGCCCGCTGCCCGCGGCTGCGCATCCTCGCGACCAGCCGGGAGCCGCTCGGGATCACCGGGGAGGCGCTCGCGCCGGTCGCCCCGCTCGGGCTGCCGCCGGCGGACGCGAGCCCGGGCGAGGCGCTGCGGCATCCGGCCGTCCGGCTGCTGGCCGACCGGGCCGGCGCCGTCCGGCCCGGCTTCGAGGTGGACGAGCGCACCGTCGCGCCGGTGGTCGAGATCTGCCGCCGCCTGGACGGCATGCCGCTGGCGATCGAACTGGCCTCGGCCCGGATGCGCTCGCTGCCGGTGACCGAGGTCGCCGCCCGGCTGGACGACCGGTTCCGGCTGCTGACCGGCGGCAGCCGGGCCGCGCTGCCCCGGCACCAGACGCTGCGCGCGGTCGTCGCCTGGAGCTGGGACCTGCTCACCCCGGCCGAGGCCGCGCTGGCCGACCGGGTGGCGGTCTTCCCCGGCGGCGTCACCGCGGACTCGGCCCAAGCGGTCTGCGCGGGCGACCCGGTCGACGCCGCCGACGTGCCCGACCTGCTGGCGGCGCTCACCGACAAGTCGCTGCTGCAGCAGCTGCCCGGCGCGCCGCCGCGCTATCGGATGCTGGAGACCCTCCGGGAGTTCGGCACCGAGCGGCTGGCCGCCGCCCACCAGGTCGCCGAGATCCGGCACCGGCACGCGCTGCACTTCCTGGCCATGGCCGAGGAGGCCGACCCGCACCTGCGCCGCCGCGATCAGCTGGAGTGGTTCGCCCGGCTCACCGCCGACCGGGACAACCTGCTGGCCGCGATGCGGTACTCGATCGACACCGGCGACGCCGCCACCGCGATCCGCCTCGGCGCCGCCCTGGCCTGGTACTGGACGGCCCGCAGCGAGCACGCGCTCGCCGCCGAGCTGCTGCCCACCGCCGCCGAGCTGCCGGGCGAGGCACCAAGCGAGGCCCGCGCGATCTGCATCGTCGTCGGCGCGGTCAGCCGCGGCGCCGCGCTGGACGACTTCGAGGGGATGTCCAAGCAGATCGAGGCCGCCCGCGGGCTCGACATCGGCGACAGCTGGGACGACCACCCGATGCTGAGTCTGCTGGAGCCGATCGCGGCCCTCCTGTCGGGCGAGGAGGACAAGGCGCTGGCAATGCTGGACCGCGGGCACACCGACGACGACCCGTGGATCGCGGCGACCCGCTGGCTGCTCGGCGCGATGGTGCACGAGAACGCGGGCCACTTCGCCGAGCACCGCGAATACCTCAAGCATGCGCTGGAGGGCTACCGGGAGATCGGCGAGCGCTGGGGTCTGGCCGGTGCGCTGGCCGCGACCGGCAGCGTCCGGCTGGCCGACGGCGACGCGGCGGGATCGGTCGCGGCGTACGCAGAGGCGCATCAGCTGATGGGCCAGATCACCGCCACCGACGACGCCTCGTTCACCCGGACCCGGCTGGCCGTGGCGTACGCGCGCAGCGGCGACAAGGACCGGGCCCGCGTGGAGCTGGCCGCGGCCCTGGCCGAGTCCGAGCGCAGCGGCTCGCCGATCGGGCTGGTCAGCGCTGAACTGGTGATGGCCGAGCTGGCCCGGGACGACGGCGATCGGGTCGAGGCGCGGCGCCTGGTCGAGTCGGCGGTCCGCGGTGCCGACGAGATCCAGAACATGCCGCCCCAGATGACCGCGGTGGCGTACGCGGCGCTCGGCATGCTCGATGCCGACGACGGCGACGCCCCGCTCGGGCGGGACCGCATCCGGCACGCTGTGACGCTGCCGCTGGCCGATCGGGACATGCCGGTGATGGGCACGGTCGCGCTGGCCGCGGCGTACGTGGAGCTCAAGGCGGGGCGGTTCGAGGCGTCCGCGGCCCGGCTCGGGGCGGCGCTGGCGCTGCGCGGGACGGAGGAGCGCGGCAGCCCGCAGGTCATCGAGCTCCGCGAGAAGCTCCTGGCCGCCCTCGGCCCGGCCGAGCTGGAGCGCATCTACAACGACAACGCCGCGCTGCCGCGCGAGCAGGCGATGGACCTGCTGGGCGGCAGCGCCGCGGAGACGGGCTGATCAGTTGGTCTTGCGGCGGTACGTGGTGACCGCCAGCGGAGCGAAGACCGCCAGGATGATCGCCCCGGTCAGCACCGACCACCCGACCGGACCGGCGACCGGGCCGCCGACCAGCAGCCCCCGGATCGCGTCGGTGAGGTGGGTGACCGGGTTGATCTTCACCCAGGCCTGCAGCCAGCCCGGCAGCGAGGCGGTCGGGACGAACATGTTGCTGCCGAACGTCAGCGGGAACATCACCAGGAAGCCGATGCCCTGCACCGCGCCGGACTCCCGCAGCCAGGTGCCGAGGAAGACCGCGATCCAGCTCACGCAGAGTGCGAACGCGACGGCCAGCAGGCAGCCGGCCAGCGCGGACAGCGGGTCGGTGCCGATCCGGAAACCCAGCACGTACCCGAAGCCCATCAGGACGATGACCGAGACGCCGAACCGGACCACTTCGGCCGAGACGGCTCCGATCAATGGCGCCGACCGGGCGATCGGCAGCGACCGGAACCGGTCGAAGACGCCCTTCTTGATGTCGGTGTTGAGGTTCACCCCGATGGACAGCGAGCTGAACAGGACCGTCTGCACCATGATCGCGGGCAGGACGTACTGCAGGTAGTCGTGGGTGGAGCCGGACACCGCGCCGCCGAAGATGTAGACGAACAGCACCACGAAGATGATCGGCTGCAGGGTGACGTCGATGAACTGCTCGGGCGTACGGCGGATCTTGCGCACAGCCCGGCCCGCCAGCACCAGGCTGTGCCGCAGCAGTGGGAACGGCCGGGCGCCTTGTTCGGGTGCCGACACGGGCGGCGGGGCCTGTGCGGTCGTCTCTTCCAGAGTCGTCGTGGTCATGCCGCGTCCTCCTCGTCACTCGTGGCGGGGGCGCCCGTGAGCGCCGCGAACACCTCGTCCAGTCCGGGCAGCTTCAGCGCCAGTTCGGTCACCGCGATGCCTTCCGCGGCGAGCCGGGCGACCGCCTCGGTCATCGCCTCGTCGCCGCGCACCGGGACCTGCAGTACGCCGCGGCGGGGCGACTCCGGCGCGGCGCCGGCGACCGCGGTGAGCACCCGGGCCACGTCCGGCAGCCGGGCCTCATCCACCGGACGGACCTGCAGACTCTGGTCGCCGACGATCTGCTTGAGCTCGTTCGGCGTGCCGTGGGCGATGATCTTCCCGTGGTCGAAGACCGAGATCTCGTCCGCGAGCGCGTCCGCCTCGTCCAGGTACTGCGTGGTCAGCAGCACGGTCGCACCCTCGGAGACCAGGCTGCGGATGGTCATCCAGACCTCGTCCCGCTTGGTCGGGTCCAGACCGGTGGTCGGCTCGTCCAGGAAGATCACCGACGGCCGGCCGACCAGGCTCGCGGCCAGGTCCAGCCGCCGCCGCATGCCCCCGGAGTACGTCTTGGCGGCCCGGTTCGCCGCGTCGGTCAGGTCGAACTCGGCCAGCAGGTCGGCGGCGCGGCGCTTGGCCTCGCCGGAGCGCAGGTCGAGCAGGCGGCCGATGAGCACCAGGTTCTCGGCGCCGGTCAGGTCGTCGTCGACAGCCGCGTACTGGCCGGTGAGCCCGACCAGGCGGCGAACCGCGGACGCGTCCCGGACCACGTCCAGGCCGCCGACCCGGGCGACGCCGGCGTCGGGGCGCAGCAGCGTGGCCAGCACCCGGACCGCGGTGGTCTTGCCGGCCCCGTTCGGTCCGAGCACGCCGAGCACCGTCCCGGGGCGCACGGCCAGATCCACTCCGGCCAGCGCGGTGGTCGCGCCGAACCGCTTCACCAGTCCTTCAGCCTCGATCGCGTACATGGCGTTCTCCTCTCTCGTCGGGTACGACGATCGCCCCGGCCGCTGGCAGCCCGCGCACACCGGGCTGGCAGCGGCGTCCCGGCGCTGTCAGCGGGCCTCAGCCGGCTGCCAGCCGGACCGGTTCCTTTCGCGCCCGCGGCCGGTCTGACCTGGTGATGGAGACCGACTTCGCCGAGCTCGCCGGACCGTACCGGCGGGAGCTGCTGGCGCACTGCTACCGGATGCTGGGCTCGGCCGACGAGGCCGAGGACGCCGTCCAGGACACCTACCTGCGGGCGTGGAAGGCGTACGGCGGCTTCGACGGGCGGTCGTCGCTGCGGACCTGGCTCTACCGGATCGCCACCAACGTCTGCCTGACCGCGGCCGAGCAGCGGGGTCGCCGGCCGCTGCCGTCGGGGCTCGGCGGCCCGTCGCCGATCGGGACGCCGCTGGTCGACGGCGTGCGCTGGCTCGGCCCGCTGCCGGACGACCCGGCCGCGGTGGCCGCGGGCCGGTCCGGGCTGCGGCTGGCGCTGGTGGCCGCGCTGCAGCACCTGCCCGGCCGGCAGCGGGCGGTGCTGATCCTTCGGGACGTGCTGGGCTGGCCGGCGGCCGAGGTCGCCGAGCTGCTCGGCACCAGCACGGTCGCGGTCAAGAGCGCGCTGCAGCGGGCCCGGGAGCGGATCGGCGCGCTCGGGCTGGTCGTGGACGACCAGCCCGAGCCGGCGCCCGGCGGCCTGCTCGACCGCTACGTCGCCGCGTTCGTCACCGCCGACATCCCGGCCCTGACGAGCCTGCTGCGGGAGGACGCGACGCTGGAGATGCCGCCGCACGCGACCTGGTTCGCCGGCCGGGACGACGTGCTCGAGTTCCTGGCCACCCGGGTGCTGACCACGCGGCAGGCCGGGATCGCGATCACCGCGAACGGCCAGCCGGCGATGGCCATGTACGTCAACGGCGAGCCCCACGGCATCCAGGTCCTCGAGATCCGCGACGGGCTGGTCGCCGGGATCGTCGCGTTCCTGGATCCAGGTCTCCTCCCCCTCTTCGGCCTGCCCGGTTCCTCGCCGGGCTGAGGCCGGTCAGTACGGCATGACCCTTGACGGCAGCACCGCAATCGTGACCGGCGCGAGCCGCGGCTTCGGCCGCGCGATCGCCACCGCCCTGACCGACGCCGGCGCGAAAGTGGTCGGCCTGGCCCGGCATCCCGCCGACGGCGTGGAGGCCGGCGACGCCACCGACCCCGACCTCGCCGCCCGGCTGATCCGGGCGCACCGGCCCCGGATCCTCGTGCTCAACGCGGGCGCGGTGCCGGTGAACCGACCGGTCCAGGAGCAGACCTGGCAGACGTTCAGCCGGCACTGGGAGGTCGACGTCCGGCACGTCTTCGAGTGGACCCGGGCCGCTCTGCTCGCGCCGCTCCCGCCCGGCAGCCGGGTCGTCGCGCTGTCCAGCGGCGCGGCCGTGCACGGCTCCCCGGCCAGCGGCGGGTACGCGGGGGCCAAGGCGACCGTCCGCTTCCTAGCCGCCTACGGAGCGGTCGAGGCCGAGCGGGCCGGTCTCGGGATCGGCTTCGCCAGCCTGCTGCCCGCGCTCACGCCCGCCGGCGCGGTCGGGGCGTCCGGGGCCGCGGCGTACGCGGAGCGGGAGGGGGTCGACGTCGAGGCCTTCCTGGCCGGGCGGGGTCCGCTGCTGACGGCCGAGCAGGTCGGCGCCGCGGTCCTCGACCTCGTCACGGCCGAGCAGACCACCGGCGCCTGGCTCCTCACCCCCGCCGGCACGACTCCCGCCTGA